>CAYSHI010000357.1:0-7461 GCA_964430745.1 uncultured Acidobacteriota bacterium
AAGAAGTCGCCAGGCGGTTTATCCACCCTGCGTCTTTCATGCACTACCAGGTCATAGCGTTCGACAAGTCTCCGACCGCCCTGACCTATTACCCGGGCAAGCCCGCCATCAAGGGGGGTGACTTTGTGGAGCTGCTGGCGCATGACGACCTCCTGGTTGGGGTCTCGCCGTGTCCGATGGGCGACCAATGTGACCTGACCGGCATCGAGGGCTTCACCTGTTACCCGGTGAGGATTGCCATTTTCGAAGGCGAAGACGGTCCGCTCGAAACGGCGCCCGACCCGCAGAGGAAGTCCATGAACGCAGTCGACTTCAACCTCGCCGGCCGCCCCGGCATGGTGACCGGCAAGGTAGGCACGAAGGAGTGACTTTGCGGCGCGGGCGTTTCGCCCGCGTGAAATCAGACCGCAGGCGCGGAGACCTGCGCTACAAGAAGCGAGCGGAGAACCACCAATGGGGAAAGAATTCTTTGACGCGGGCGCCGAGGCCAAGAAGAAGGTCAACAAGCTCTACGACGGATATGGCGAGACTGCGCGTGAACTCAGTGACGCGGGCAAGCTGAAACTGGTCGAAGAGAAGATCTGCCAACCGTTTCAGGGCCATTGGTTCAAGCTCGACAAGGGGCAGGTCATTCGCTACACGATGCTGGACGGGTCGCAGATCATCGATACGCGCTATCACGTGAGGAGCCGGCCGACCGAGGAGTGGGCCGATCCGTACCACTCGACGGTGATGGGCGCGATGACTCCCTACGAGGGGATGCACTACTACTCCAACACCCCGTACACGCGGCCGCTGATGACTCTCATCAAGGACACGGTCGACGGAGAGGAGATTCGCGAGAGACACGGACCGACCGGCGCCCACAGCTTCATCTACAACTCGGGTCGATGCACGTCCGGCATTTATGAGCTCGCCTACGGCCTACCCAACCACAACAGCTGCGACGTGAACCTCAAAGGAGCCATGGTCGAGGCGTTGGGCGAGGAGAAGGCCCGGGTGTTCCACTCGCCCGCGTCCTTCATGCACTTCCAGATCGTGAACTACGACAAGGTTCCGCTGAATGTGACGTATCTCCCCAACGCCGACCTGATCAAGAGCGGCGACTACGTCGAGGTGCTGGCCCACGACGACGTCTACGTGTTCGTCTCACCGTGTCCGCTCGGAGATCAGAACGATACGAGCGATCTGGAGGAATGCGTGAACTGGCCATTCAAGGTCGAGATTTACGAGAACCCGGACGGCCCCCTTGAAACCGCGCCGGATCCCGGGCACAAGACCATGGATCCCTTCGAGTTCAACAAGGCCGGTCGGCCCGGTATGACAATCGGCAAGGTGGGTAAGGCCGAATAGGTATTCCAAGGCCCCCAAATCATCGACACGTTCTACATGGTAAAGAGCCGGCCGATGGTGATTTGTTGCGAGGTGTTGTCGATGAAGTCGTCATTTGTCATGATAAATGACGATTATGTCGACAATTCAAGGCCATCCAGAGATCGACAGGTCGATAGATCTGTCAGCTCTCCTCGGTAACAAGTCCCATTTTCTGCTGGGGCCGCGGCAGACCGGGAAGACGACGCTCATCCGGAAGCAGCTACCGGAGGTGGTGGTCTACGACCTCCTGGACAGCGCCGTCTTTCTGGCGCTGAGCCAGAACCCGGGCAGACTCGCCGAAGAACTCGCGCCGGCGACCGAGTTCGTCGCGATCGACGAGATCCAGCGCCTCCCCGAGCTTCTCAACGAGGTCCACCGTCTCATCGAGGAACGGGGCATCCGCTTCTTGTTGACCGGCTCGAGCGCGCGCAAGCTGCGTCGCGGCGGCGTCAATCTGCTCGGAGGACGGGCGCGAACGAAGTATCTGCACCCTCTCACATGGGCCGAGCTCGCCGATCACTTCGACCTCGCTCGTGCGATCGAGGCGGGCACCCTGCCGTCAATCTATTTCTCCGACGATGTTGCCGCCGACCTTGCTGCCTACACGGGAAGCTACCTCCAGCAGGAGGTCGTGGCCGAGGGTGCGACGCGCAACGTTCCCGCGTTCAGCCGTTTTCTCAAGGTCGCGGCGCTGTGCAACGGTACGATCGTCAACTTCACCAACGTGGGCAACGACGCGCAGGTACCTCGCACGACGGTGTACGAGTACTTCGAGATCCTCAAGGACACTCTGCTTTTGTTCGAGCTGCCGGCGTGGCGCAAATCGAAGCGCCGCAAACCCACCGCTTCATCGAAGTACTACTTCTTCGACGTCGGCGTCGTGGGCGCTTTACAGGGTCGTCAGGTGCGAGCGGGGACGCCGGAATTCGGCACGGCGTTCGAGACCTGGTTGATGCACGAGCTGCGAGCCTACAGCGACTATCGCAGCGGCGAATCTTTGCACTACTGGCGATCCACCTCGGGCTTCGAGGTCGATTTCATCATCGGCGACCACACCGCGGTCGAGGTCAAGGCGAAGTCCAACGTCTCGGCAAAAGACCTGCGTTCGCTGCGCGCGTTGGCGGAGGAGCGCAAGCTGAGGCGGTATCTGTGCGTCAGCCTCGAGTCTCGCCGGCGAAGTGTAGAGGGAATCGAGCTAGTCCCCTACGAGCGCTTCCTCGCCGATCTCTGGGCGGGCGGGCTGTCGTAGAACGCCGCATGGGGATCGGTAAGGTGGGCAAGAAGGAATAGCCGCGTTCCAGCGCCGACGGATCAGAAGCTCAGGCCGAAGCTCAGATCGACGCTGAACGAGGTGCGTCGTATAGTAAGGTAATGAGTATGGTAATAAGTATGACCTCTAATAAGGTAAAACTGACAGTCTCCCTCCCGCGGGAGATGGCCGAGTACCTCCGCGCATCACCGAACGCCAGCGCCGTCGTGGCGGAAGCCGTCGAGGTCTACCGCGCCCAGAAGCTCGAAGAGCGCCTGGAAGCGGCCTACGAGGAGGATGTCGCCGAATCCGACGCACTCAACAGTCAGTGGGAGCCGGCCGACGCGGAGGTCGAGGAGTGAACGAGGAGCTTCAGCGAGGTTCGGTGATCCGCGTTCGCTTCGATCCGGCGCAGGGTCGCGAACTTCGCAAGACACGTCCCGCCGTCGTGGTCTCGAACAACGCCGCGTGCCGTTTCGACGCCGTCGTGCAGGTTGTCCCGGCCACCCGCATGCCTGACCGGCCGCTGCGGCCCTACGAGAGCCGTGTTGCCTCGCAGGGCAGTGGTCTCGACCGGCCCTCCCGGTTGGTCGCCAACCAGATCCGAACGATCTCGAAGCGCCGGATCGCCCGAGTGCTGGGTCGCATCGAGGACTCCGAGCAACGCAAGCTAGACCGGGCCCTCATGATTCAGCTCGGGCTGGCCGAGAAGTAGTCCGCCAGGGCACTCGAGAATGCCGTGGCCGTTTCACCAAGCCGTGAACACGAGTGGCCCTGAGCCAGAAGAGGTCCACCGATACGTTCCATAGATGGAGGTACATATGGAGCTTTCTAAAAAGACGACGATCTTGTTTTCTCCCGAACTGCACGAACGTTTGACCCGTCTGGCCCGCGAGCGGAACACCAGCATTGGTGACCTCGTGCGCACTGCGGTCGAGCGGCAGTACGGCCTGGTGCCGCCACAGGAGCGGCTGGATGCAGTCGACGCCCTTGCCGAGCTCAGGCTGCCCGTCGCCTCACCGGCCGAGATGGAGGCGGAGTCGGTGCCGCGGCCAGAAGAGATCCTCGGGCGAGCCTGATCGACGCCAACGTCATTTGCAGCTTCGATCGCGACTTCGATCGGATTACCAGTATCCGCCGGATCGAACCGAGCTAGACCATCTCGGCAAGTCCGGGGGGAGTCTCAGTGCAGCGGCCACACCGCGAGGATCGTCGGCGTTGCTACGGCGATCACGATGATCTCCAGCGGTAGGCCCATGCGCCAGTAGTCGCCGAACCGATACCCGCCGGGCCCCATGATCAGGGTGTTGTTCTTGTGGCCGATGGGCGTGAGGAAGGCGCTCGAGGCGGCCACGGCGACGCCCATCAGGAAGGGGTCCGGGTTGACGTCGAGCAGGGCGGCGATCTCGAGGGCGATGGGCGCGGCGATGACCGCGGTGGCGGTGTTGTTCATGACGTCGGACAACGTCATGGTGACGACGATGAGCAATAGCAGCACGACGACCGGCGAGTAGCCGGCGGCGAGATTGACGATGCCGTCGGCGATGAGTGTCGTGCCACCGGTCGACTGCAGCGCGCCGCCGATGGGGATCATGCAACCGAGCAACACGATCACCGGCCATTCGACAGAGTCGTAGACCTCGCGAACAGGGACGATGCCGACCAACACATAGAGCGCCGCGACACAGCCCAGGGCGATCGGCAGGTAAACGACGCCGAAGCTGGCCACGAGGATTGCCGTGGCAAAGATCCCCACGGCGATCCAGGCCTTGCTTCGCTGGATGACGCGCTGGCCTCGGTCCTGCAGGGGAAGAAGCCCCAGTCGACCGATGTTGTCGGCGATGCGCTCCTCCGCTCCGAGCAGCAGCAAGACGTCGCCCGCCTCGATCTTCAACTGGCGCACGTGCTCGCGAAAGCGCTTGCCGCGGCGTGAGACCCCCACCAGCGCGACGCCATAGCGGTACAGGAGTCGCGTGGAGGCGGTCGAGCGGCCGACCAGCCGCGAGGATTCCGGCACCACCACCTCGCTGAGCGTCAGATGTTCTTCCTTCAGCAGCTTCACGCCCTTGCCGACGTACTCCAGGCCGAGTGCCCCGAGAAGGTCCTCGATGCTGTCCGGGTCGGCCTCGACGACGATAATGTCGCCCGCCTTCACTTCGACGGCCCGCGCCAGGCCGGGCATCCTCCGGCCCCGCCGGATGAGGCCGACGATCTCCGCGTCGCTTTTCTCGGCGATCTCGTCGAGCGCCGAGACCCTCTTGCCGATCGCCTTCGACTCTTCGGACACCTTCAACTCGGCGATGTAGTCGGCGAGATCGAACAGCTCCTTGCCGGAGTCCGATTGCTTGCGGGCCGCCGGCAAGAGCCGCCAGCCGATCAGCGTCACGTAGGCAACGCCGACTGCGGCGCAGGCAAGGCCGACGGGGGCGAAATCGAACATCCGATACGGAGCCCCGAGCGCATCGTTGCGGAACTCGGCGATGACGATGTTCGGCGGCGTGCCGATCAGCGTGATCATGCCGCCGAGGATGGACGCGAAGGAAAGCGGCATGAGCGATAGCGCCGGGCTGCGTTTGGCCTTGTCCGCAGCCTGGATGTCGATGGGCATCAGCAGCGCCAGCGCCGCGACGTTGTTCATCACCGCCGAAAGCACGGCGGCGAGCCCCGACATGACGGCGATATGGCCGGCCAAACCGCGTGCGCCCGAAACCACGGTGCGCGACAACAGCTCGATGGCGCCGGAGTTCGACAGCCCTCTGCTGACGATCAGCACCAGCGCAATGATGACCGTGGCCGGATGGCCGAAGCCCGAAAAGGCGAGATCGGCGTCCACCAAGCCGGTCAGCAGCGCCGCCAGCAAGGCGACGAAGGCGACCAGGTCGTAGCGCCAGCGTCCCCAAATGAGGAAGACGAAAACCAGAAACAGGAGCGCGAAGAGCACTGTTTGATCGATCGTCAACCCCGCACCTCCTGCAATCGGTTTGGTCGGCTCGAGGCCTCGGTGAGCGCCCGCCGGGTCATGTCGCCACACCAACGGTTCGGCATTCTGCCCCAAAAACGCCTAGAAGACCCTACCGATGGCGAAAAAGAAGCCGCCGCGGCCGTCCTCTCCCACGGCCCCCCCGGCGAACACGCCGCCGAGCAACGTGTCGCCCACAATGCCGAACGAGATGTCCATGAAGGGATCCGACTTCCTGTCGAAAGCGTCGCCGATCTCGTAGGCTGCCGCCAGGTAGAACCTTCCCAGCAGAGACGGGCTGTTCTCGTCGGTGAGCCCCCAGAGCACGCCGGCGCTTCCGTAGTAAAAGTGGCTGCCGCGCCGCTCGCCGACACCGAGTGCTCCCAGCTGTAACGGGCCGCCGATGCGGAATTGTTGCAGGGGCGACGCGATGGCGTCGAAGCTGGTGCCGCCGGCGACGCGCGAGGTCAGGTAGAAACGGCCCGTCAGGGGCCGCGCCACGTTGAGCTCCAGACTTGCCTGGTAGAGCTGTTCGTCGTCGCCGGCTCGGGCGAGCGGCTGGGTCTCGTCGACCTCGGGAATGGCGAAGAACCAGCGGGCGCCCAGGCTCATGCGCACGCCGTTGGTGTTGACGATGGCGCGGTTGGCGCCGTCGAACGACCAGAGAGCGCCGAGGCTTCCCGCCGTTCCGGAGCGGTTGCGGATGAGCGGATCGCCGACCTCGATGGAAGTTCGCTGGTGTTCGATATTGACGCCGGCGCGCAGCTCACTGCGAGGCCCGAAGAGATAACCGATGTCGGCGCCGCCGCCGAAGCGGTCGAGCTGGTATTCGGAAACCTTGCTGCCCTCGTCGTATTCGAAGAGGGTCTCGGCCCGCGCCAGGGCTCGCGGGGCGACGAAGAAGCCGCCGGTACCGATGGGGATGAAGAGATCTGTCGCCGCCTGCGTCGTTTGGCCATAGGTGCCGTCGATTCGCCACTCGCTGTTGGTACCGGCGACGTCGAAGAAGATGAGCCGGCCGCCGAAGGTGAGCCGCGCTTCACGGAACTCGCTGCCGCGCAAGTCGAGGATCGGGCGGAAAAACGGAGGCCCGTGGGCCTTTTGTTGCAGGCCGATGCCGAGCCCGTCGGCGTCTCCCTGTTGCCGACCCTCGTAGCCGGCGACGCCGTAGCGGCCCCAGCCGGTGATGTTGGTGAGGTCGTAGTCGAGCCCGTCGGGATCGAGTGGTTCTCCGATGTGGCGGTCCAGGCGGGCGTCGATGGTGGGCTCATCGCTTTCGACGGCCCCCGAGACGTCGATGAACTCGGGAGTGGCGCCGAACACGCGACGCTGAGCCGCTCGGTGCTCGAGATAGGCGCCCCACTCGGCCTCGTTCAGGGCATACTGACCGATCTGCTCGGCGAGCTCGATGGTGGCGTCGTAGCCGATGCGGCCGAGCTCCTCGATCTTGTCGAAATCGGCGAAGCCGAACTCCGAGACGTCGGGAGTGATCAACATATCGGCGAGGGCGGCGTTGCGGTCGGTGCTGTCGCGCATCATCACCGAAAGGGTGCGGTTGAGGACGCCGACGATGTTGTCGAAGGGCTCCACCTCGGACGACCTCATCCCCAGGTCGACGGCGATGATGACGTCGGCGCCCATGTCGATCATCACGTCGGTCGGCAGGGTGTTGAGCACGCCGCCGTCGACGAGAACCTGGTCGCCCGAACGCACCGGCGCGAACCATCCCGGGAACGACATCGTCGAGCGCAGGGCCTCCGCGAAGCGACCCGTTCGAAAGACAACCTCGTCGCCGGACTCCAGGTCGACCGCGACGCAGGCGAAGGGTGTGGGTAACTGGTCGAAGGAATCAAGCCCCGAGTAGGGGAAGGCGATGCGG
>CAYSHI010000358.1:0-16892 GCA_964430745.1 uncultured Acidobacteriota bacterium
AACGCCGTCAGGCCGGCAACGATGAGTAACGCGGTCATCCGATTCCGGGGCACAGCGGGCTCCTGCGGTCAGGGTCTCGAAACACACCCACTCTCAACGTCGGATCCTACGACCAACCGGAGCTCCGGACAAACCGGCGCCCGACCGGCGGCGCGAGGCGCCCTATCGGGCGATCAGACCCTCCGTAGCTTCCCGGCAGTCGAGTCCCCCATTTGCAAAGCGATGAAAGATCGGCCAAGATGCCGGCGCTCGCGGACCTTTCGCCGCCCTTTTCTTGCTTCCACGGAGAGCAACATGCCCGACCCGTCCGCCATCGACCAGTTCCGTCAATCCCTGACCGGCCCCCTGCTGGCCCCCGACGACGGCGACTACGACGAAGTCCGGGCGGTCTGGAACGGCATGATCGACCGGCGACCGGCATTGATCGCCCGCTGCGCGGACGAAGACGATGTCGTTGCGGCCGTCAATTTTGCGCGAGACCACGAATTGCTCGTCTCCGTACGCTGCGGCGGCCACAGCGTCGCCGGCAAGTCCGTCTGCGACAGCGGACTGATGATCGACCTGTCGGCGATGAACGCGGTCACGATCGACCCCGATGCGAAGACCGCCCGCGTCGAAGGGGGCGCGCGGCTCGGAGATCTCGATGCCGCGGCGCAGCAGTTCGGCCTCGCCACTACCGCCGGGATCGTGTCCGAAACGGGCGTGGGCGGCTTGACGCTCGGCGGCGGCCTCGGGTTCTTGGCACGACGTTTCGGACTGACCGTCGACAACCTGCTCGCGGCGGACGTCGTGACCGCCTCCGGCGAGCGAATCCGCGCGAGCATGAGCGAGAACGCCGACCTCTTCTGGGCGCTCCGGGGCGGCGGCGGGAACTTCGGCATCGTCACGGCCTTCGAGTTTCGTCTCCACGAGGTGGGCCCCGAGGTGCTGGTCGGGCAGGCCTTCTACCCTCTCGAGGACACCCGCGAGGTACTGCGCTTCTACCGCGACGTGATGGCCGACGCTCCCGACGAGCTGGCGATGTACGCGCTTGTCGTCACGGTTCCTCCGGTGGAGCCCTTTCCGGAAACGCACCAGGGGACCCCGGCGATCCTGCTCCTCGCTTGCCATTCGGGCGATCCCGAGGACGGCGCCCGAACATTGGCTCCGCTCGGTGACTTCGGCGAGCCCATCCTGCGCGTCATTCAACCCATGGAGTACACGGCCTTGCAGCAGTCGTTCAACGCCGGCACACCCGATGGGCAGAGGTATTACTGGAAATCTCATTTCCATCGCGAGTTGTCCGACGCCGCGATCGATACGTTCGTCGAGAGCGTCACGACGCTTCCAGGGCCCTTCAGCATCGTGGGGTTCGAGCCACTCGGCGGAGCCGCCGGTCGCGTCGAGGCCGACGAAACTGCGTTCGCACACCGCGACGCCGAGTTCGCTCTCGGCATCTGGTCGGGTTGGGCGGATCCGGCCGCCGACGAAGACGCCATCGCCTGGACACGCAAGGTATACACGGCGATGGCTCCCTATTCGACGGGGGGCGTGTACTCCAACTACATGGCCGATGACGACGATGGACGTTCGGCGGCGGCGTTCGCCGAGAACTTCGGACGGCTCGCGCGCGTCAAGTCAGCATACGATCCGGCCAACTTCTTTCGCGTCAATCAAAACATCGTCCCGGCCGGCACCGACGCTGACTGAGGCCGGCACCGGTACGGCTCCGTCGTCGAGCGCTCCCTCAGCGGGGGATCATCGCCGGTACGATGATTCCCGGAGTGCTTCGTGCGGCGGCCGATCGGTTGAACGCCGCGACTTCGTTGTCGATGACCGCGAGCAACTCGGCGTGATACGCGACCATCTGCGCATGGAGGTGATCGTGCACCTCCCGTTGCTGCTGGTTGGGCGCGTAGTCCACGGACGAATTGACGTCACCGGCGAGCACGGAGATCTTGCTGTACAGCCGATTCGGGTCGCGGAACGACTTCGAGTCGCCGTCCGCGATGGTGGGCTGGAAGATCTTGTCCTCCACCATCTGTAGCTTCCCGTAGACGGCCTCGGCCTCCGCGATGAAGGATTCTGCGCTCGCATCGCCGGTGAGCAAATCCGTGAGGTCGTTGAGCTGCTTCTTCATGAGCTCGATTCCGCTGAGCATTCGCGACGTGGTATCGAGATCGTCGCGGATCTCGAGTTGCAGCGCGACCTGAGCCTCGATGTCGGCCTGGGTTCCCTCGGAGCGCGGGTCCTTGAGAACAACGAGGTTCTGCGTCATCTCCTCGCCCTCGACGGTGACCTTCACCGTGTAGGTTCCGGGCGCCACCATGAAACCCTGGAAACCGCCCCCTGTTCCCCAACTCAGCACCGGGTACCAGCCCTCGCGTTCCCAGGTGGTGCGAAAGCGCTTCTCCTCCACTACGTGCGGGTTGCCGGACGGCTTCGTGCGCAGCTTCGCTTCCTCGCCGCCCCGATAGCGCAGATTCCACGGCACCCGGTTGATGCCCGGCCTGCCGGTCCCCCGCAGCGTGTTCACGGTGTTGCCGCTCTGGTCGATGATCTCGATGTGCACCGGGCCTGTAGCGCCGCCCTTCAGGTAGTAGTTGATGTTCGCCGCCACGTTCATGCGCGGACCGCCGGTGATCGGGTGCATGCGATAGGCCGGCCGCGGGCTGAACAGGTGGGCGTCGGACGCAAGCACATCGTCGGTGAGCTGCTGCAACGGCGTGATGTCGTCCATGATCCAGAAACCACGCCCGTACGTGGCGACGACCAGGTCATTGAAGTGCTCTTGCACGACCATGTGATGTACGGGGGCGTGCGGCAGGTTGTTCTGCAACGGCAACCATTCCGCGCCGTCGTCGAACGACACGTAGATGGCGTTTTCGGTGCCGGCGAACAGCAACCCCGGCCGCACCGGGTCCTCCTGCACCCAGTGCACGTAGCTGAAAACGCTCTTCGGGATGCCCGAAGTGATCGAGGTCCAGGTCAGTCCCCAATCTTCGGTCTTGTAGATGAACGGATCTCGGTTGTTCATCTGATGGAAATCGACCGTGATGTAAGCCTTGCCGCGGACGTGCCGGGACGGCTCAACGTTGGACACCGTGCCCCACTCGGGCAGGTCGGGAATCGTCTCGGTAACGTTGGTCCAGTCCTCGCCGCCATTGCGGGTAACGTGGACGAGGCCATCGTTGGTGCCGGCCCAGATCTCGCCCTCCGACAACGGCGACTCCGCGATGGCGAAGATCAACTCCGCATACTCGACGCCGATGTTGTCGTAGGTCAGCCCACCCGACGGGCCCAGCTTGCTCGGGTCGTTGGTGCTCAGGTCGGGGCTGATGATCGTCCAGCTCTCACCCCCGTCGGTGGTCTGATGTACGTACTGGCTGCCCGTGTAGACCTTGTTGTGATCGTGTGGGGAGATGGTGATCGGGAAGGTCCACTGGAAGCGATACTTGACGTCGGCGGCGGCGTGACCGTAGTCGGAGTCGGGCCAGACCTTGACCGTGCGACGGTGGCCGGTACGGTAGTCGACCTTGGTGAAGCCACCCATGAAGGAGCCGCCCCAGACGATGTTGGAGTCGACCGGATCGGGAACGATGAAGCCGCTCTCGCCGCCGGCCGTCGACTCCCACTGATCGGCGCCCCCTCGGCCCCGGCGCCCGGCACTCTGTGCCATGGTGCCGCGGTTGCTTCCGCCGTCCTGCATGCCGCCCATGACGTTGTAGGGAATCTCGTTGTCGACCGCCACGTGATACATCTGCGCGTTCGGCAGCTTGATGTTCATCCAGCTAACGCCGTGGTTGAGCGAGATGCGCACGCCCCCGTCGTCGCTGATCATCATGCGATCCGGCATCAGGGGATCGGCCCACAGGTCGTGGGTGTCGCCGCTCCACCCCGTGGTCTCGGTGGTCAGGCCACCGTCGTAGGTAACGGAGTGGCTGTTGGCGGCAAAGTACACCTCGTCTTCGTCGGATGGAGAGACCATGATGCGCGAGGCGTAATGGGGCCGCTCGTTGAGGATGCGGTCGTAGCTCATCAGGGTCCAGTTGTCGCCGCCGTCCGATGAGCGCCATAACACGCCGCGGTTGGGATAGCCGGTCTCCATCATCGCGTAGACCACATCGGGATTGGTCTGGGCGATGGCGAGTCCGACCTTGCCGATCGGCGGCTCCGGCAGACCGTTGCCTTCGAGCTTCTCCCAGGTCGTGCCGCCGTCCTTGGACCGGTAAATGCCGCCGTTGGGCCCGCCACTCTCGCGACCATACGTCTTGATGATGATGGGCCACGCACCGGCGAAGAGAATCCGCGGGTTGGTCGGGTCGATCGCGATCTCGAATACACCGGTATCCTCGTCGATGAACAGGGTTTGCTCCCAGGTCTCACCGCCGTCCACGGTGCGAAAGACACCGCGCTCCGGCTGCGGGCCGTAGCCATGCCCCACCGCCGCGATATGGACGATGTCCGGATCGCGCGGATCGATCACCACGCGGCCGATGCGGCCGGTGGCGTCCAGACCCATGTGCTTCCACGTGCGCCCGGCATCGGTCGACTTGTACACGCCGTTGCCGATGGAGATGTTGCTGCGCACGAAGGCCTCGCCGGTGCCGACCCAAACGACGTTCGGGTCGGAGGCGGCGATCGCCAGGGCGCCGATCGACTGCGCCGGCATCTCGTCGAAGATCGGATCCCAGTTCAATCCGCCGTCGGTGGACTTGAACACCCCGCCGGAGGAAGCGCCGATGTAATAGACCATCGGATCGCCGGGCACGCCCGCCACCGCGGAAGTGCGGTTACCCGGCGGGCCGATGTAACGATACGAAAGTCCGGCGTAGACCTCCGGAGTAACCTCCGCGGCCTGTTGGGCTTCGGCAACGGTAAGGCAACAAAGCACCAGCAATGCAACGAGCGTGGCAACGGCGGGGCGCCGGGAAAGAGCGCGGCGGGTACGGCGATTCAGGGGGAGCATGGCGTCCTCTGCGTGAGGATAGGGGCGATGAGACGCGGCGACATAAGCGTATATATGTATCCGAATTTGCGCGCTGTCAAGGGCCGCATGCGGGGCGAGGGTCGGAACCTCCGGTCGCGCCTACGTCAGATACTTCTCCGCACCCTTCACGCGCACGTCACGCACGAGGTAGAGCCTCGCGTTGTCGCGGCTCGTCGTCTGGCCCGACTCCGTGATCCGCTGCGGACTCCTGTAGAGAATCCCCAGGCGGCGGCTGATGCAGTCGGCGCGCCAGCGCGGATTGGCCTTGCGGCCACGTTCCTCGACGGCGATGTGAACCAACTCGAACTGGTCGCGGGGATTCTCCTCGAATACGCGCCTGCGGATCGCCGCGTGCGCCTTGTTCAGGCTGCCCTGCTGAACACAAAGATCGTACAGCGCGGTCAGGCAGGCAAAGTGATCGATGCGGATCGAGGAGAGTCCCGCCAGCCACGCCAGCTGGACGACGAGCTTGCGACCGTAGTTGTCGTAGGCGTAGCGAAGCGTCTCTTCGTGGAAGGCAGGAATCCGGCCAACCGCCTGCAGGTAGCCCTTCCACGGCTGGGCGAAGCCGTACTTGCTGGCGCCGCGGCTCAGAGAATCCCCCCAGGCGATTTGCCGGGTCCGCGACGAGCGCAGTATCTGCAACCATTCCTGCCAATGCTCGGGACGGTCGAAGCAGGCACGCAGCGCCGCCGGGTCACGGGCCTCGAATCGGGCGAACAACTCCTTGAGCGTGCCGGTCCCGAAATTGACCTGCAGCGGGCCGAAAGACAGCCCCGCATCGTCGAAGTTCCCGGTTACCTGCTGGTACGGGTCGCCACTGGTCTCGTAGGCGGCGGTCAAGCGCATGCCGATTTCGAACGCCGGCCCGGCCGGCAGAAGGGGCAAGTCGTCGGGCTCATGCATCTCCGCGTAGACGTCGCCGCCGCGTTCGAGCACCTGAGCGAAGTACCCCAGCTTCTGCAAGGGCGTCGCGGAGCGGACCACGTCTTCCGGCCGGCCCGCCCCGAGCCAGGCGAACAATCCCTTCTTGCCGGTTCCCAGCCCTTGCCGCGGGCTTTGCCCCTTGATCTCGAGGGGTTCGCCGTAGGCTTCACGAAGCTCCTGCAACGCGCCGACCAGCTCACGATGGATGCGCAGCTCGCCGTTCGACCGGGCGAATTCACGCAGGCGAAAATTGGGGGTGATCTTCGTGGACGGGTTTCCACCGACAACAAATCCGTCCTCGTACTGGATTCCTCTGGGCATCGCGAAACGCCTCCCTTCGTGCCGAGTTGTTTGCTTTGGCGCGAAGTGGCGCTCAGCCGTCCCCGTACCAGTTCTTGTCCCAAACATGCGGCTCGAGTCGCGACAGCATCGACGCCGACAAGCCCCGCCCATCCGATACTGCCACGTTCGAACGCACGTGGCCGATTCGGCGCATGCCGGGAATGACCGTTGTCACCTCGGAGCGCGAGAGGCAGAACCGCA
This sequence comes from uncultured Acidobacteriota bacterium, assembly GCA_964430745.1. GTDB lineage: Bacteria > Acidobacteriota > UBA890 > UBA890 > UBA890 > CBDCGW01. The sequence continues at coordinate 6,440 of CAYSHI010000358.1, forward strand.
GGGCGAGCTCCGGCAACGTGTGGGCCTCTTCGCCCAGTAGCTCGGCCAACGCCTGCGCGCGTCGCGCTGCCTCGGCTCTACGCTCGCCGGCAAAGTAGCGCTGCCGCCAGTCGCCCTCCGGAAACACCGTGTCGGCGACGACCGCCCCGGTGAGCGCCCCTTCATCGAAAGGTACCCGCACGATGATCCCCAGAGGCTTGTCCTCAGCCAGCCTGAAGAGGTCCGGCTCCGGCGAGCGGTCGTAGATGTTGTAGATCACCTGGGCGGTCTCGAAGAGGGGATCCCGCAGCGCTCGCATGGCGGTCTCCGGCGCGTGGTCGTTGATCGAGATGCCCCAGTGCAGCACCTTGCCCTGCTCCTTGAGGCGCGACATCGCGGCGTAGGTCTCGTCCCACTCCGGGTCGTCGAGCCAGTTGTCGTGCCAGACGTGAAGTTGCTCCAGCTGCAGGGCGTCGGCTTCGAGGTTTCGGAGCGACTTCTCGACGCAAGCAACCACGTGCTTCGCCGGGAAGAAGTCGCGTAGCGGCTTGTTACCGTCGCCGGGCCAGACGTTGTTTCGTGGCGGCACCTTGGTCGCCACGACGACCTGATCTCGCGCGCCCTCCTCGCGGAGCACGCGGGCGATCGTTTGCTCGCTGTGGCCGCTGCCGTAAGCCAGAGCCGTATCCAGAAAGTTCACGCCCCGCCGCAACGCCTCCGCGAGCGCCTCGCGACCGTCGGAGTCCTCTACGCCGAGCCACATTGTGCCGCCCAGCCCCCAGGCCCCGAAACCGATCTCGCTGATCTCGTATCCACTCGTGCCGAGACATCGTGTTCTCATGTGTCACTCCTGTCCGGGATGATACTTTGCACCCCGATGTCACCAAACGCTTGGAGCCTGAACCATGATCTTGCACCGTCAGTCGAAGTTCTTCACCGTCTCGCTTGTCGGAACGGTTCTCATCGGCCTCCTCGGTGTCGCCTGCGCGGCCGACCCGGCGATCGACCAGGCAGCGGAGGACGAGCGACTGAACGCCTTCTTCGACGGTGTGTTCGAGCGCCGCGTGAGCGACCGGCCCGAATTCCAGTCGCGCCTGGGTCGCAAGACCGATCGCCTGGGCGAATGGAACGATCGGTCAGATGCGTTCGCCTCCGCCGAGACGCGGAACAACGAAGCCGACCTGCGCACGCTGCGCGCCGATTTCGACTACGCGTCGCTGAGCGATCAGGGCAAGCTCAGCTACGATCTCTTCGTCTTCGGCACCGAGCAGAACATCCGCAACCACGAGTTCCTTCGCCATTCCTACGTCGTCGACCAATTCCGCGGCCAGTTCACCAGCTTGCTGACCGTCTTGCAGAACAACCATCCCATCGCCGACATCGCCGACGCGGAAGACTACCTGTCGCGCGTCGAAGGACTCGAGAGCGTGCTCGAGGAAATGGTCGAGCAGCTCCGCGACCGCGCCGAATTCGGCGTCATTCCACCGGCATTCGCGTTTCCCGCGATGATCACCGACGCGAGCACGATCAATTCCGGTGCGCCGATCGAGGACTCGTTCGAAGAAAACGCCCTGTACGCGGACTTCAAGACCAAGCTCGCAGCGCTCCCTCTCGATGAGGAACAAACGGCGGCGCTGATGGCGCGGGCGGACGATGCGTGGCGCGGTCCGTTCAAGCGCGGTTTCGACGCCCTGATCGCCGAGCTGCAACGCCTCGAGCCGATGCAGACCGAGAACCTCGGCGTATGGTCGCTTCCCGACGGCGAGGCGTTCTACCAAAACCGCGTCGAGAACCATACGACGCTCGATCTGAGCGCCGACGAGATCCATCAGATCGGACTCGATGACGTCGCCCGGATCCACGCGGAGATGGAGTTGATCAAAGAGGCCGTCGGCTTTGACGGCGACCTGCAGGAGTTCTTCGCCTTCGTCCGCACGGACCCGGACAACTTCTACGAGGACAGCGACGCGGGCCGCGACGCGTTTCTTGCCGAAGCGGAGGAGCAGACCGCCGCCATCTTCGCGGTCGCCGACCAGTACTTCAACCGCTTGCCGACGGCGGCACTCGAAGTGCGGCGAGTCGAACCCTGGCGTGAGAACTCGACCAGCATCGCCTTCTACAACGCTCCCTCACAGGACGGGTCCCGCCCGGGTATCTACTACGCCAACCTGGCGGACATGACCAGCGTGCAGAAATACGTCTTCACGGCGATCACCTACCACGAAGGCGTCCCGGGTCATCACTTCCAGATCGCCCTGGCGCAGGAGCTCGATGGCCTGCCGATGTTCCGCAAGTTCGGCGGCTACGGCGCCTACACCGAAGGCTGGGCACTGTATGCCGAGCGCTTGGCGCGAGAGATGGGCTTCTATCGGGACCCGATGCGCGATTTCGGGCGGTTGCAGGACGAGATCTGGCGATCGGTCCGCCTCGTCGTCGACACCGGGATCCACGCAAAGCGATGGACCCGCCAGGAGTCCATCGACTACTTCACCCGCAACACGCCGATCTCAGAGGGCGACATCATCACCGAAGTCGAGCGCTACTTCGTGAACCCCGGGCAAGCGCTCAGCTACAAGATGGGCATGACGCAGATCCTGGCTCTCCGTGACGCCGCTCGAGACGCCCTCGGCGAGCGCTTCGACATCCGGGAGTTCCACGACGCCGTCATCGGCGCGGGCGCTCTTCCCTTGCCCATTCTGGAGCAGCAGGTCGAGCGCTATATCGCCGAGCGGTGATCGGGCGATCCCCGATCAATCGCGCCAACGCCGGTTCCATGGCCTCCGCCCAGATTTGATATCCGCGCTCGTTGGGGTGCAGACCGTCGGGCATGATGCTCTCCGGTAGAACGCCCCCCGGCTCGAGGAAGCGGTCGCCGATGTCCAGGTAGTGGACCCACTCGCCATCATCGAGCTCCGCGATCATGGCGTTGGCGGCGTTGTTGATCGCACGGCGCCAGTCGTCGGCCGTCTTGCCCCGCGGGAAGACCCCCAGGACGAGGATCTTCGTCTCGGGCAACAGCCCGCGCAGCGTGTTGCAGATGGCGCGGACTCCGCCGGCAATCTGATCGGGTGTTTCGGTGTTGGCGTTGTTCGTCCCGATCATCAATACCGCCACCGACGGACGAGCACGATCGAGCTTGCCGTGAATGAGCCGCCACAGCACATGCTGCGTGCGGTCGCCGCCGAAGCCCAGGTTCACCGCCCGCCGATGCCCGTAGTACTTCTCCCAGACTTCCGCGCCCAGGGTGTCCCAGCTGTGGGTGATGGAGTCGCCGATAAACAGTAAATCGACATCGCCGGCCTCGACCTGACGAACGTTGGCGTAGAAGCGGCCCATCCACGTTTCGCCGCGGCTCTCCCAGACCATCTCGGTACGCGGCGCGGGGACGATAGCGGGGTTCTGCGCGATCGCGATCCCACCCGCCGCCACCACGGTGCAGCAGATCAGCAATGCGTTCCTCGGCCAGCTCTTCATCATCTGTCTCCTCGAGTCCGTGTCCGTTTATTGCCCGGCAATCTACGGCCACTGTGCTGCAAAGAGCAAGTCCGGCGGCGTGTCGCTGATCGCTTCACCGTCTGTACCTTGAGGCACTCGCGTGGCAAGGTTCATGCTGCTTTTTACGACGCGGCGTGCATCGTCGTCGCGACCGGACAACTTCGAACCACGAGAGAGCCATGACCGGAACAGACATGAATGAGCTGAAGGACGTCGTGAAGGCTTGGGACGTCGCCATGAACGGCGGAGACGTCGACGCCACGCTCGCTCTGTACGTCGGCGATGGACCGATGGCGATGCCGCCCCACAGCCCCGCTGGGGTCGGAGCAGACGGCATCCGTGCCGTGATCGAAGGCCTCCACGCTCTGGGGAAGATCACCGTCAAGGACGAGCTCGTGGGCGCTGAGGTTTCGGGCGACCTCGCGGTCATGCACGGCACCTTCGCGCTGACGATCGCACCCGAAGAAGGAGCATCCATCGAGGACGCGGGCAAGTGGGTTTCCACCTGCCGGCGCCAGTCGGACGGCTCGTGGAAGACCGTGCACAACATCTGGAACAGCGATTACCCATTGCCCGACTGAGTAGCCCATGAAGGGCGTGACGTCGTTCTGCCTGCTCGCGGTGCTCGTGGTCGTGGGCTCCGGCTGCGGCTCGGCCAAGGCACCCGCCGAGACGAGTCCTCGGCCGCCGGAGACCGAGGGCCTGCGTCACACCGATGACGAGACGGTTCCTGAGCCCGGATCGCCCACGGTGCACACGGTCCGGGCCGGCGAGACACTCTCGTCGATCGCTCGTCGTTACGGGGTCTCGGTGAACGATGTCGCGCGGGCCAACGATCTCGCCGACCCCGATCGGCTGGAGATCGGCCAACCGCTGGCTATCCCCACGGCTTCGGCGGCCGGCACCCGCACGGAAGCCTCGACGGGCGCCTGGTCGTGGCCGGTGGACGGTCGCGAGATTCTCTCCGGGTTCGGCAGCAACCGCGGCACGGGCGTGCACCGCGGACTTGATATTCGAGCCCACGACGGACAGCCCGTGGTGGCCGCGTTTGCGGGTGTCGTCGTCTACAGCGGAGCGGACATGCGCGACTACGGCCGGGCTGTCATCATCGACCACGGCGGCGGCCTGACCTCGCTCTATGGGCACAACTCCGAGCTGCTCGTGGCTACGGGCGATGAGGTCGCACGCGGGCAGGCGATCGCCCGTGCCGGCAAGTCGGGCAACGCGACGACGACCCACTGCCACTTCGAGGTTCGCAAGAACGCCGTCGCCATCGACCCTTTGCGGTATCTCGGCGGCAGGAACTGAGAGCAGGTCGGGGCTCAGAAGTCGACGTGCGTGCCGATCACTTGCGCCGGCCGGTAACCATTACCGGCGGCCGGTAGCGCTTACCGGGCCGGAAGGTGACTCAAAGCCGCTACCGCTGCGCCGACGGCGACACGCCGCCGGCGCGCGAGCCGGGCGAATCGCCGGTAGACCCCGCGAAGTGGTCAGTCGGCGCACATCACCTAACGTTCCCCATCCCGATTTCTGCACGCCCGAGTGTCTTGGCACATGTTTTGCTAACTTATCGACGTATACAACGGCTTTATAGAACTTTTGATGACTATTACTAATCAATTCAGATCACAAGCATCTCTCGAGACACTCCCGGTTTCCGGCTGTGCCTCGGAACGCAACATGGGCCCTCAGGCCCCCGACTTCAAAAAAACGCATCACGGCGTCTGACCGATTGACCTGAGCTCTCCACCGGATCGGTGGAGAGTCGATCACGGTCTCCGGCGCCCGGGAGGTTCAAAAGCAATGCGCTCTCCGCGGAGATCAACCGCTCTACTCCTCGTCGTCGTACTGGCACTTGCGGCCGATTCCCTCGCGTCGTTGACCGACTCAGCGGTGTACGCGCCGCCGGGATTCTACACGTTCACCCCGCCCGCAGTGGGAAAGAGCTACGTCGACCCGGTGTTCGGCGAGACGGTTACCCGGGTTACCGACGTACTGAACGTTGGCTATCCGGGACCGATCGAGAGCCTCGCGGCGGAGTACGCGAGCTCGGCCCTGACGAACGCCGACGATACCTACGTTCGGCTTTGGGGAGGCTCCGGGTCGCGGCTGTTCTCGCTGCCGAGCCTGAGTTACATCGGTAACTTACCCATGAGCTCGAGCTCACCCTCAGACTTCTGGTGGCACGTCTCTGATCCCAACCTCCTGTACGCCGTTCCCAGTAATCGCCTCGAGGTCTACAACGTCGCGACCAATCAGAAGACCGTCGTCTACACCTTTTCCCAATTCGGCAAGATCGTCGGCATGGGAGAGAGCAACCTCTCTCACGATGGCAACCGCCTGGCGCTGCGCGGCAAGAATCCCGTCGGCGGCGGCAGCGATCAACTGCTCGTCTACGAATTCTCGACGAACTCCATCGTCGCGTCGATCCCCGTCTCCGCCATCCCTGACTTCTTCGACGCCACGATAGCCCCGAGCGGTCAGCGCGTTATCGCCCACGTCATCCCGAAAGGCATGGGCGGGCAGGTTCAAGTCTTCGATGTCAACGTGGGAGCCGGAACGCTCACCAAGACCTACGAGCTTCCCAGGGGGGCCGGGCACAACGACGCAGCCTTTGCCCCGGACGGCAAAGAGTATCTGGTCATGGTCGACTCGTGGTTCACCAACACCTTGTACCGATACGACCTGCAGGACGGTACCCGCACCACCCTTATCCCCTTCGGCTGGGGCGCCTCCCCGATCGCACTGCACGTCTCCACCAACTCGATGGCCTCCGACGGGTGGATCTACGTCTCCACCTTCATCGCCAACGGCTCCGACCCCGATCCCAGCCAGCAGTGGACTCCGTACCAGGGAGAGCTGCTGCGCATCAAGTGGGACGGCAGCGTGATCGAGCGGTTGGCCCACAATCGAACCAAGAAGCTCAACTACTGGAACCAGCCTCGCGCCAGCATCTCCACCAGCGGTCGCTATCTGTTCTGGTCGAGCAACTACCGACGCAACCACGCCCCCTCCGCGGGCGACAAGTACGCAGACGTATACATGATCGACTTCGGCTCGAGCGGGCCGGGCTCCGGGTCGATCGCGCCTCCGTCCAATCTGCAGGCCAGCGGCTTTCCGGATCCCCGGATCGACCTGACCTGGACGGACAACGCGAGCAACGACGATGCTGTCGAGGTGCTGCGCCAAGGGCCGAACGACCCCGCCTTTCATCTTCTTTCGTTCCTCGGCGCCAACGCCACCAGCTTCCAAGACTCCTCCGTAGTGGCCGGCCAGAGATACTGTTACAGGGTGGTCGCTCACGCTGGAAACCTGAGCTCACAGCCGTCGAACATCGCGTGCGCGACACCCACGGCCGCGCCAACGCCGCCCGCCGCACCCACCTCACTGTCCGCTGCCGACACCACGGCGACGAGCGTCGACCTCGGTTGGAAAGACAACGCCAGCAACGAGGACATGTTCGATGTTCGACGCCGGGGACCCGGAGATCCGAGTTTCTCCAGCATCGCCACGTTGAACGCGAATTCGACCAGCTACAAGGACGCCGCCGTGGTTGCCGGACAGCAGTTCTGCTACGAGGTGATGGCAAAGAACGGCGCGGGAGGCTCCGCGCCGTCCAACGCCGCCTGCGCGACGCCGACGTCGGCCCCGCCGCCGGTGCCCAAGCCCGAGCCGCCGGGCGAGGAACCGCCGCCGGAGCCAAAGCCGGAACCGAAGCCCAAACCTGCGCCGCTAGCGCCATCGTCCGTGGAAGTCGAACTGGTGAGCTCCAACCGCGTGCGGGTGACTTGGTCGGACGACTCCGATAACGAGACGGCTTTCGACGTGCTGCGGCAGGTAAACGGAAAGAAGTTCCGCCGTGTGGCGCGCCTCGGCGCTGACAGCGTGGCGTTCACCGACAACCGCGTCTGGCGCCGGGGCAAATACTGTTACGTCGTGTCGGCTCGCAATGACGCCGGCGTCGCGACCAGCAACGAGGCCTGCATCACGACCGGACGCTAACAGGGGGCGTGCCCCACGAGCCGGCGCACGAGGGTGAGCCGCCGGCTCCGGAATGCTGTTCGGCGGGTGGCGGAGGAGAAGCTCTCCTGCGCCACCCGCCGGCGACTACTGTAGCTTCAGCGCCGTGAGGTTGTTGGTCGCCTGCAACACGACGTGCTGCTGACCCTCGTGCATGTAGGTCATGATCCCGTAACGCACGGACACCGGCAGCGCGATCTCGCCGAGGCGCTCACCCGTGGCCTTGTCGACCGCGTACAGCATTCCGGTGTTGTCGCTCGCGTTGCCGGTGTGGATGAGCAGGTTGGGCGTCACGACCTGCGCCGCCTGGCGACCGGTACCGGTGCTCTCGGGAAGCTCCACACCCTGCAGCAACTCGTTGTCGAGATAACGCTGCGGCGTCTCGCCCACCGGAATCCACCACAGGTGCTCGCCGGTGTTCATGTCGATCGCGGTGATCTTGCTGTAAGGCGGTTTGAAGACGGGCAGGCCGCGGATCGAAGGGCCACGGCCACCCGCGCCGACGGCAAACTTGTTGATCGTCGTGCCGGTGGGCCGTTCCCAGCGGACGTCCGCCTCTTCGCCGGGCACCATGACCCGTGTCGAACAACCCTTCTGCGAGGTCACGTAGAGAATCCCGGTCTCGGGATCGAACGCCGGCGTTCCGTCGATGTTGGTGCCGCCGACGTCACCGGGGCACCACAACGACCCTCGCTTGCCGAGATCGTTGTCGCGATGCAGCGGCGGGTGGAAGAGCGGGCCGAGAAGATAAGGCTCCACCGCCTCGAGCGCAGCGGCCTTGAGCTCCGGCGTATAGTCGATCAGATCGTCCTCGCCCATACCCTGCATGTCGAAGGGCGCGGGCTTGGTCGGGTGCGGCTGCGTCGGCGATAGCTGCTCACCGGGCATCAAGCCCGCGGGTACCGGCTTTTCTTCGATGGGCCAAATGGGCTCTCCGGTCTCGCGGTTGAACGCGTAGGCGAAGGCCTGCTTGGTCACCTGCACCACCGCCGGGATCTCGACACCGTCGACGGTCACGTCCATGAGGACGGGCACCTGCGGCGTGTCGTAGTTCCAGATGTCGTGGTGCACGAGCTGGTAGTGCCAGACGCGCTCCCCGGTCTCTACGTCGAGTGCGATCAGACTGGTGGAGAAGAGGTTGTCGCCGGGTCGGAAACCGCCCCAGAAGTCGGCGGTGGCGCCGTTGGTCGGGATGTACACGAGCCCGAGCTCGGCGTCGGCCGACAGCGGTGCCCATGAGGAGATGTCGCCGGTCCATTCCCAGGCGTCGTTCTCCCACGTCTCGTGGCCCACCTCGCCGGGCCCCGGAAGGACATCGAACTTCCACTTGAACTCGCCGGTACGCGCGTCGAAGCCGAGGATGTCGCCCGGGATCATCTCCTGGCGCGACTGGTTGTAGCCCTGCTCGGCGGAGTTGCCGACGACGATCACGCCGTTGACGACGATCGCCGGCGACGAGCTGGTGATGTAACCCTTCTCCAACGGAATACCGTCGGAGGGATCATATTCGTGCCCGAGGTGGGCAAGGAGATCGACGGTACCCGTCTCCGGGAAGCCCTCGATCGGCACCGAGCCACCGAAGCCCTCGACCGGCTCGCCCGTGTTGGCGTCCAGCGCGTGAAGGAAGAAGGCGGGCGTGATGACGTAGACGATGTCGCGGCCGTCGACATTTGCATAGGCAACGCCCTTGCCATGGTTCTTCCGCATCGAGTACTCCCAGCGGAAGGTCTCGGGCTCGACCCACGACCAAAGCATCTCGCCGGTGCCGGCGTCGAGCGCGTACACGTGTCGCCGATCGCCGGCCACGCTGATGAGCTTGCCGTCCACGTAGATCGGCGTGGCGCGGGCATTGACGCTGGGAAACTCCGACGCGTCGAAGCTCCAGGCGACCCCGAGGCTCTCGAAGTTGTCCGCCGTGATCTGCTCGAGGGTGGAGTAGCGCTGGCCGGCGAGGTTGCCGGTGATGACCGGCCAATCGCCCTCCGTGACGACGCCGGGATCCTGAGACACAAGGCGAGCGGGAGCTGTAGAGGCGGCGCCTCCGGAATCGGCGGTGCCGGCATCATCGGCCGGCCCCGCACAGGCGACGACCAGAAAACAGGACAGCGCCGCCGCAAGCAAAGCGTGCGACGCGGACCGTCGCGCGAAGAGGGTCTTGTAGTTCATGTGGTGCGCTCCGAGGCGGTGGGGAGGACAGTTGGCTCAACGTACGGCCGGCAGATTAGTTGTTTCCGCCGCAATACGCCACTGTCCGCCGGAACCGCGACCGGAAACGGCTTACGCCGCCCCGACCGCCCGTCGGTCGCGGGGAGCCATGTCGATGCTTCGGAGTCGGTCGGGGGCGCAGGGGTCGTGCCGCGTGCTCCCGGCCCGGTCGGTACGCTCCCGGCTCAGTCGGTGCGAGACCGGCTCAGTCCGTGCGCTCGAAGATCAGATAGAACTGCCACTCGAGGAAATCGGGGCGCTCCACCAGATGAAATCCGTTGGCGCTGATCTCGTCGATCACACCCTGGGAGCCGAGGCGGATGTGCGACTCCCAGTCGAGCCCACTGGCCTCGAAAGACGGGTTGGGAGCCCTCTCCCAGTCGACGATGGCCATGCGCCCACCCGGCCGGAGCGCCGCGCGCAGGTGCTCCAGCATGGCGACGGGCTCTCCGAAATGATGATAGGAATCGCCGAGGAAGATCAGGTCAACGCTTTGCGGCGGCAACAGGGGATCATTGAGCTCGCCGAGGATCGTCTCGATGTTGTCGATCCCCTCCGCCGCCGCCCGGACCTCGAGCTCGGCGAGGAACTCCGGCACGATATCGACGGCGAGCACCTTGCCGGGCGCGACGCGCGTCGCGATCCGGCGGGTGAAATACCCGGTGCCGGCCCCCACCTCCGCAACCGACATCCCCGGACTGAGCCTCAACGCATCGAGAATTTCGGGCGTCATCTGCCAGGTTTCTCGGTCTCC
>CAYSHI010000359.1:0-10445 GCA_964430745.1 uncultured Acidobacteriota bacterium
GATTCTCCTTTTTGCTTATCGATGGGCTCTGCGCCGCGAATGAATGGCGATCACGTCACCCGCCAAGCGTCAGGCTCTCGATCACGTCCTCGCCGAGGAAGGCATCGTCGGCGTTCACGTACCAGCGACGCCGTTGCGGGATGCGTAGTCCGTCGGCCTCGATGAGGTCGTCGAAGACGATGTACTCGCCGTCGTTAGCGGCCTCGTCGTGATAGAAGCGGCAGCCCACCAGCTCGGCGCTGTCGGGATCGAAGTAGAAGTACCAGGTGTCGCCGCCGACCTCGGGGTCGTAGGTGACACGGATTGCGTCGACCGCGCGGCCCATGAACTCCGTAGAGATCGGCTCGGGATCGACGATGGCGCCCGGGTCGCGCAGCTTCATCGGCAAACCGGCCAGGTACGAGTAGTAGTCGCGCCAAAACATCCCGCCGTCGCGCGCCAGACGCAGACTCTCGCGCGTCTCGTCGTCGACCTCGGCGCTGCCGTCGACGCTCACCGTCATCGTCTCGCCGGCGGTAGCGTACTCGATCGCCGATCCGCGATAGCGGCCGCTCATCTCGAAGGTGCCGCCGTCCGGAAAGACGGCGATCTCGAACACGCTGCGCTCTTCGCCTTCGGCGCCGGTTCCGTTCCAGGCGAGCCGGACGATGTCCCTACCCCAGCTCCCTTCCGGGTCGTGAAACTCGATCGACCGATCGAGCAGCGCCTCGGCGGCGCTCCGCGACGGAGCAGAAGCGTCGCCGGCCGTTGATGGAAGGGAGCTCTCGCTGTCAGTGCTCGAACCTCGGGCGCAGCCGGCCGCTGCCAACGCGGAGACCAGTATGAGCGTGATCAAGACAGGCTTGCGAGGCTTCATGTCGCTCCTCCGGGTGGCATTCAGGCCTCGTACCGTAACGCCTGCGGCAGTCCCGGGCCAGGCAAGAGCCAAGACCAGGTCGCGAGCCGCCCTCCCGGCCCGGCGGGGACCGCCACCGGGGAATGAGTCGGGAGCAATGGCTCAGGTCCGCCGCAGCGCCTCCATCGCATCCAGGCGGGCTGCCCGCAACGCCGGCACGAGGCAGGCGAGCGGGGCGACGGCCACCAGCACGCCGACGACGGCGACGTAGGTCAACGGGTCGATCGCCGAGACCTCGAACAGCAGGCTCTCGATGAACCGCGTCGCCGCAGCAGCCCCCACAATCCCGACGATCACGCCCAGCAGCACCATGCGCATTACCTGCCAGGCGATCATCGGTACGACGTTCTCGCTGCGGGCGCCGCGCGCGATGCGAATGCCGATCTCGTGGGTGCGCCGGCCGACCGAGGAGGAGAGCACGCCGTAGACGCCGATGAGCGCCAGCGAAAGCGCGATGGCGGCGAAGATGCCCATGAGCACGAGGTTGAATCGCTGCGACGCGAGGCGACGGGCGTAGGCCGCATCGAGCAGGGCGACGTTCTTGATCGGTAGGTCGGAGTCGAGTCTTCAGATCTCGCGCTTGATATCGCCGATCAGCGGTCGCGGGTCGTCGGAGGTACGCACGATCAGCGAAAACACCGCGTAGCTCTCCTGCGGGAGGAACATGAAGTAGTCACCCAACCCGCCGACGGGCCCGGCAAGCTTGGCGTCCTCGACCACGCCGATCACGGTGCAGGCCCCTGACTCGAAGTCGGTGTCGACGATGCGCCGGCCGACGGCGTCGCGATCACCGAACATCTGTTCCGCCCACGCGGCGTTGATGACCACGGGCTGATCCGCGCTGTCGGCATCCCCCGGGCGAAAGCCGCGCCCGGCGATCAGGTCGATGCGGAGCGTGTCGACGGTGCGGCCCGGGTGAGGGGTACCCTGATTAAGGAAACTCCTATAACGTAACCCTCTTCTCGGTCTATTCGGGGCTTGCTCGCCACGTGCTCGAGACGTTCCGGCGGAGGGGACCGCTGGCTGCCGATTGACCGGCCCCCGAGCCGTGCTTTCTGATCGGGGGCGGGCGATGAGGTCGGGCCAGGAGCCCGAGAGCAGAGGAGCAACCGCGTGCCGGCTGACAACAAGGCACCGCCCCGAACCGAGGCCCTTCCGCACGCTCCCGGCCTCGTATGGCAGGCTGCGAGCGTGCTGGTGGCCCTCCTGCTCGGTGGCGCCTTATCGGTCGGAATGTTGCTGGTATCGAGGAACAGCGAACAGCGACGAACTCACGACGCGTTCGAGCGCACCGCTGGGGCTTTCGCCGACAGGCTGGAGACACGCGTCGGCGACACGATACAGCTCCTCGACTCGCTCGCGGGGCTGGCCGAATCGTCGGCTGGTCTCAGCCGTGCCCAGTTCACACTTTTTTCAAGACACCTGTTCGAGCATCACGACGGGATCCAGGCAATGGAGTGGGTCCCGCGCGTCCCCTACGATCAACGCGCCTCGCATGAGCGAGAGGCGCGTGTCCAAGGATTCCCGGGATATGTGATCTCCGAGCGCGGGAGCGCCGACGAGCTTGTCCCCGCCGCCGAGCGCGAAGAGTACTACCCCGTCTACTATGTGGAGCCACTGCGAGGCAACGAGCCTGCCATCGGATACGACCTTGCATCCGACCGGGTCCGACTCGCCGCGCTCACCGGCGCCGCCGAGGCGGGAACGGTCGTGAGCACCGGTCGTATCCGCCTTGTGCAGGAACGCGGAGAGCAATTCGGCGTTCTCGTTGCCCACCCCATATATGCCGGTGGATCGATTCCCGATTCGCCCGAAGAGCGGCGGCAAGCGGTGCAGGGCTTCATGGTGTTGGTTCTCCGGGTCGGCGATCTGGTCGACCGCTCGATCGTCGACCTCGGCGCGGCCGGCCTGCGCGTAATGCTGTACGACGAATCCGCAGAGCCGGGGCAGCGCCTGTTGCTCTCCTACCCGAGCGACGTCGCGCCGACACGGCTCGCCCCCGGCGCGGAAACCGAAGCTCGGCACGTGCGGACCCTGCAGGTGGGATCGCGGACGTGGCGGGTCGTCTCCGAACCACTCGGTGGCTACCTGAGGGCAGAGGAAACCTGGTTGCCGTGGGGTCTCTTCGCCTCCGGTCTCATGGGTTCGCTTCTTCTCGCAGGTGTGGTCTTCTTCGTGTCCGCCGGCGGTCGCCAGGCACGGCGACACGCCGCGGCCATTACCGAGGCGAACATCGCGCTCCAGGGGCAAATGGACAAGAACGCGCGATTGCTCCGGGAGGCGCGTACGTTCGCTCTTCTGGTCGAGCACAGCGACGATTTCGTCGGCGTCGCGTCGCCCGAGGGCGGGGTCCTGTTTGTAAACCGGGCCGGGCGTGAGCTCGTCGGACTCGATGCCGACGCCGATCTCGCCTCGCTGACTATCGACGAGTTCCTCACCGACGAAGGAAAGCGGTCTTCCGCCGAGAAAGAGGTCCCGGCAGTCAAGAGCCACGGACGCTGGTCGGGAGAAACGACGCTGCGCCATTTTCACACGGGGGAGTCGATCCCGGTGTCGGTCAACTCGTTTGTGATCGGCGACCCGGAGACCGGGCAGCCTGCCGCACTGGCCACGGTTCAGCGCGACCTGCGTGAACGCGAGCGGGTGCTCGCGGCGATGTACCACGCGCAGAAGCTCGAGAGCCTCGGCGTCCTCGCCGGTGGCATTGCGCATGACTTCAACAACCTTCTGGTGGCCGTTCTCGGCAACCTCGACGTTGCTCGCCAAAGCCTGCCGCCGGCGTCCCCCGCACGGGAACCTCTGGAAAGCGTCGAGGACGCGTCGAACCGGCTGGCCGAGTTGTCCGGCCAGATGCTTGCCTATTCGGGAAAGGGCCACTTCGTGGTCGAGCCTGTCGATGTATCGGACCTAGTGGGCGGGATGTCCCGTATCGTTGCGGCGTCCGTTACCAAGAAGGCGACGATCGAGTACCGGCTCGAGCCCGACCTGCCGGCCGTCGAGGCGGATGCGACCCAGGTCCGACAGGTCTTCCTCAATCTGATCATCAACGCTTCCGAGGCGCTCGAAGACGGTACGGGATGCATCACGGTGATCACCGGTGTCAGATCGTGCGGCCGCGAGTACCTGTCATCGACCTACGTCGATGATGACCTACCGGCCGGCGACTACGTTTTCGTCGAGGTCACGGACACCGGCTCGGGCATGGACGACGAGACGCTCCGCAGGGTCTTCGAACCTTTCTTCACGACCAAGTTCTCGGGACGCGGCCTCGGGTTGGCGGCCGCGCTGGGTATCGTGCGGGCGCACAATGGGGCGGTTGCCGTCACCAGCGAGCCGGGGGCCGGCACCACGTTTCGGGTCCTGATTCCCGCCTCGTCGTCGGTGAGTCGGCGAGTCGAAGTGGAGGAAGTAGCCGAAGCCTGGCGGGGCAGCGGCCTGGTCTTGCTGGTCGATGACGAGGACGTGGTGCGCGAGGTCGCCGGGAGGATGTTGCGTGCACTGGGTTTCGATGTCATCGACGCCACCGACGGCCGCAGCGCGATGCGCCTTTTCGGCATTCGCCGGGCCGAGATCGTTGCGGTTCTCCTCGACCGTACGATGCCCGTGCTCGACGGGCCGGATACGCTGCGGGAGATTCGCCGTATCGACGCCGAGGTACCCGTCATTCTGTCGAGTGGCTATTCGGCGGAAGATCACATGGGTTCGCAGGCAACCGACTTCGTGCAGAAGCCCTACACCCTGGCGAGGCTCGCGGATGTCTTGCGGCGGGCACTGGCCTGAGGAGGTGTCGGTGCCACCCTTGCCGCCCTTCGCCGGCGGGTCTGCCGCACCGCCCCTGCCAGGTCGATGACCACGTCGATGTTGAAGCGCACGAAACGGTGCAGCTCGTCCACCAGGATTCGTTCCTGGTCGGAGTGGGCGCCGTAGCCCAACGGGCCGTCCTCGAGGTCGATCGCCGGGCCGATGCCGTAGCACTCGATGCCCTTGGCTCGCAGGTAGGCCATGTCGGTGGCGCCGGTCTGCATCATCGGCAGGGTGACGGTGTCGTAGTGCTCGGTGATGTTGGCTTCGAGGACCTCGAAGGCCTCGGTATCGAGGCGCGCTTCACCCGGCGGCCGGGTGTTGCGATCGCCCAGCGAAACCTGCACCGCCTCGTCGTCGATGACCTCGCGAATCATGTCGAGGAAGGCGGGGATGTCCTCGTCGGGTAGCGCCCGGAGGTCGACCGAGCTGGTGGCCTCCGACGGGATCACGTTGATGCGGTAACCCGCGTTGAAGATGGTCGGCGACAGCGACGAGCGCAGCATCGACGCATGGCGCGGCTCGTGTTCGAGGAAGTACTCGTCGGCCTCGTCGATGGTCGCCGGATCCAGTGCCTTGCGGTAGATGGCGGCCGTTTCCGGCGGCGAGATCTGGGCCAGCCGCTCGAAGTAGGCGCTGGTGGTTTCGTTGAGCCGTACCGGAGAGCGCCAGTCGGCGATCTTGCCGACCGCCTTGGCGAGATGCGCCACCGCGTTGGTCTGCAGCGGCACCGAGCCGTGGCCGGCCACGCCGGTGGCCCGCAGCTCGACGCGATAGGGGATCTTTTCGACCGTTTCGATCGAGGCGTAGGACACCTCGCCGCCGACGCGGGTAACGGAGCCCGCCTCGGCGAGGCAAAACTCGGCCTCGATGGCGTCGAGGTGCTCGTTGACCATGAATTCGATGCCGTACGTGGTGTTGCCCTCCTCGCCCGATTCGGCGAGGAAGATCACGTCACGATCGAGCGCCACGCCGCGGCGCTTCAGCTCGAGCATCACCATCAACGATGCAACGACGTTGTCCTTGTCGTCGACCGTGCCGCGGCTGTAGACGTGCTCCCCGTCAACGGTGCCGCTGAACGGCCCGTGCGACCACTTGTCGGGGTCGACGTTGACCGTGTCGGTGTGCCCCATGATGAGCAGCGGGCGCTTGGCGCCGGAGCCACGCAGGCGCGCCACGACGTTGGGACGATTCTCGTCGTTGGCGAACATCTGCACCTCGATTCCCTCGGCCTGCAGCACGTCGCGTATGTACTCGGCCGCCGGCCGCTCGATCCCCGGCGGGTCCGACGTGTCGAAGCGCAGCAGCGCCTGGAAATGACGGAGGGTCTCTTCCTCCAGCGTCTCGGCGCGCTGGGCGCTACCGCCCGAGCCCGGGCCATGAGCGCGCCCGACGGCGGGCAGAAACAGGGTAACGATCAATACCAGCGTGAGTGTTTTCTTGTTCATGGGCCGAGACCCTATCACCCGCCACGCGCTGATTCCGTGTCCGCGGGCGCCCGCCTACTGCCCCTCGCGTGCCAGCACGTTCTGCATCATGCCGCGATCCTCGTGGCCGAGAATGTGGCAATGCAGCACGTATTGGCCGGTGAACTCCATGAAGCGCTGGAAGATCACGGCGCTGCCCTCGCCCGGTACGCCGGCGTCCGAGTGCGTCGGCAGCGTCAGCGTGTCCCACCAGATCCAGGGCTTCGGCAACTCGCGACCGTTCACGGTCACGAGCTGAAACGGGTTGACGTGGATATGGAACGGATGCGCGACAGGTGTCGCCGGCGCTTCGGGACTGCCGGCGGTGTTGGTCAGCGTCCATTGCTCGTCGCGGCCGACCTGAACCGTGTGGTCGATTCGCTCCGGGTCGAACTTCTTGCCGTCGATGAAGAACTCCGGCGGCACCGGCCCGGGACCGGCGCCCTTGCTCATGTGGAACTCCACCGTCGTGCGCTCGACGGGTTGAGGAATGTCGGCCAGGTAGGGCGGCAGATCGGGTAGCGCGCCCGGCAGCGTCATCGGGTTTTCTTCGTCGGTCACTCGTAAGGTGACGAGCGCCTCGTCGGCGCCGGCCGCGGCCATCCCCTCGCGCAGCTCCGTTGCGAGGTCGCCCGACGCCTTTTGCAGTGTGATCGGGTAATCACCCGCCACCATCGGCGCTTGCACCAACACGTCGACGCGGTTGCCGGGGCCCAGGTGCATCATCGAAGTTCCGGGTCCCCCCGCGCCGACCACGTCCGGGTCGAGCCGCGCGTGAAACGCGCTCCCTTCCGGCAGTCGCTCGCGAATCACCTCCCTCAGGAGGGCTCCCGGCCGCGACAGGTCGAGTGGCTGCGACTGATAGTTCTCGTCGGCGAACGGCACACCGTCCTGGGCGATTTGCCTCACCGCCATGCCGTCGAAGCTCAGCACCATATCCGCCGAGGCCTGCTGGTTGGCGCCGACAAAACGCCAGCGCTGCACCTCGCCCCTGGCCACCTGGATGACCGGGTTCTTCTGGCCGTTCACCCACAGGCTCTTGTCGTTCACCTTCTGGGTTCCGGCCAGGGGCAGCGACGGGTTGATCTGCTGCAGGACCAGCGTCTTTTCCTGCAGGCCCGGGACCGCGTCGCGCAGATAGTCGTCGAAGTAGCCCTCGACGACGAAGGCGCCGGCCATCCCGTTGACCACCTGGATCGCCGTCGAGCCGTGCTTGTGCGGGTGGTACCAGTGGGTGCCGACCGGTTGGATGTCCCTGAGCGGCGCGATTTGGAAGTCGAACTCGCCCACCACGACGTCGGCGCCGTCTTGAACCGGCTCCGAGCCCTCGGGGCGCAGCATGAGGAATACCCAATCTTGCGGCCGCTCGGGCGACACCCGGAAGCCGTGAAAGTGCATGTTGGTGGTGTTGTTGCCGTGAAAGCAATCCGGGTAGACGTCCTCCGCCGGCGACCCTTCGTTGCACTGGTCGTCGGGAATGCCCGGGAGCGGCAAGCGGTTGATGAGCTTGAGGTTGAACCCCTGGCCGTGGCGGATGCGGAACGTCGGGCCGGGAATCGTCCAGTCGAGGTTGGCGTCGTCGGCGAGGTAAGCGGCGTCCGTAGCCCGCGCGTAGTCCTTGGGCGAGCCGTAGGTGCGCAGCCGCATCTCATTGTCGGCCGGCGTGTCGCCGGGCACCAAAACCAGCTCGTCGGCCGTCTTCCGCCAGGTCTTCATCTTGACGACGAGTGCGTAGTCGATGCTGTCGCCGTCCGAACGGATGACCTTGGGCTCGCGCAGCGCTCGCGTAGCAACCACATCCGGCCCTGCTTCGACCGGCTCCGGGGCGGGGGCGTCGCCGCCGCCGCAGGAAACGAGCGCAAAGCTCGCCAGGACGACCAGGGCAAACCGTAGAGGGCAGTGGACTCTTGTCATGATGGGTACCTTCTCTTGGCGATCCGGCGGGCGGTTGCAGGTGAAAAGAAAACGGGGACCACGAGTGAATACGACACTCACGTGGTCCCCGTTGCCTTGGCGGCGCTGAGTGGAGCACAGGTCCGCCGACCGCGTCAAGGAACCCACGGCGCGGTCTCAGGTACTGTTCTTACGTTGAAGTCGGGATTCGGGCACACGCCGACGGCCGCCGCCAACTACGACTCCGATCCCGATTGCCGCGTATGAACTCGGACACGGAAGGAACCTCCGAATGAAGATCGCGTCTTGCGTCGTTGCGCTTTGTCTCTTCGTTGCCTTTCCGGCAACGGCCCAGGAATCGGGCTTTCGGGATGAGCTGCTCGACCGGCTGGCAGGAAACTGGCTCATGACGGGAACCATCGACGGCGACGAGATCAACCACGACGTCGTCGCCGAGTGGGTGCTCGACCACTACTACCTGCGCCTCCATGAAGTGGCGCGCGAGAAGGACGATCGCGGCGAGCCGGCTTACGAAGCCATCATCATCATCGGATGGAATGAACCGTCGGGCCGGTACGTCTGCCAGTGGCTCGACTCCACCGGTGGGGGCGGCCTCACGGGGGAGGGTCTCGGCTACGCGCCCCCGAGTGACGACGAGCTCGCCTGGGTGTTCGACACGCCCGGAGTGCTTATCCACAACACGTTCGCCTACAGCCGCGACAGCGACACCTGGCACTGGGCCATCGATACCGGCGAAGCGGGCAACCTCACGCCCTTCGCCCGGGTGACGCTGACACGGCAATAACCATCGATGTCGACTCCAGCCCCGGGGGCCGCCATGGAAGAGGCCAAAGAGACCTCGGACGTGACCGGGGCCTCGGAAGAAAACGCCTACGACGAGCTGCAGTGCTACACCCTGGAACGGGCCGATACGACGTTCATTCATCAGCACGTCGTCGATGCGTGGGCCGCACAGCACGCCGACGAGAGCAGCAAGCCGATCGGCGTGGCCTTTGCCCTCGTCGGCCTCTATCTGCACCTGGAACGGGGATTCAACGGACGGCAGGTGCAGCAGGGGCACATGGCCCTGGCCCGCCGGCCGCAGACCTGGCCGTCATTTCCCCTGCCCGATGACCGCGGTTCGATCACCGCAATCCAGGTGGTCGCTGCTCCCGCCGGCGCGGTGCGGGACGAAGCGATCGATGCCTGGTGCGCGTCGGTCTGGGCCGCGTTTCACGACAGCCACCAGGACGTGGCCGAGCTGCTGAAGCGGCACGGAATCGCCTGACGACCCCCCCGGGGATCCTCCGCACACGAAGCCCCGCAAGGAGACGGGTGGCAGCCTGTTCGGATCCTGCTCGCGCCGGTCATTCACGAACACCCGTATATGCGTGTGCATTCGCAATCGTTACCGGGGTCTGACGGCCACGCGCCGGCTCTTTCGGCGCGGAAACTCGACAGCTATCCAGCTAGCGGAAGCTCAGTGAGTCGTCGTCTTCCTTCGCGGCGCCCTGTTCGCGGCTCGGGCGAGGCGCCAAATAGACGGCGTTGAAAGCCAACATCAGGGAAACGCCGACCAGACCAGGCGCGACCGGATTCCACCAGAACCAGGACCCGCCGGGGCGGAGCGGGTCCAAGAGCGCCAAGACGATCACCCCTCCCAGAATGACCCCGGCGACCCAGAGCTGAAAGAGCCTGTGTCGCGACATCACCCGGCAGCCCCTCTCTCCCGTCGCACCCCATGGGAGCTCATGCGGGAGTGGCCCGATCGGGTGCGTGCGGTATTTCTGAAGGTTCATCAACCTGCCTCCGTCCTCCGGGCTTTGGGGGTCTCGTTCTTACCTTCCGCCCCTCCCGGTGCCGCCGTACTGCCACTCCCCGGTCTCCAGCATCCGCAGCGCCTCATCTACGGCTTCCTTCAACTCCCGATCGAACCCATCGAGCTCATCCATTGGTGAGTTCTCCACCCACACGTCCGGAGCCACGCCGTAGTTCTCGAGGTTCACTCCGCGATTACCCGGCTGCGTCGGGTCGTAGGTGACCACCAGCGATCCCGGCGTGCGGATACGACCGCCGTTGATCAGGCTGTAGGACCCGGTGGCGATGACCGCGCCCGATGTCGGTGTACCGACGATGTGGCCGAGGCCGAGATCGCGGAAGCCCATCGGCGTGACCTCGGAGTCCGAACCTGAGCGCCGGTTGATCAGCATCACCTTGGGCCCGGCGATGGCCTGGCGCGGCCGCCGCCCCGACTGCTCCGAGGCGTAACGATTGTTCCAGAACTCGTACGGGCGCCGCTCGAGGATGTCGAGGAGCTGCTGGTCGATGTTGCCGCCGCCGTTGTAGCGGATGTCGACGACGATGCCCTTGGCGTTCCAGAAGCGGTTGAT
>CAYSHI010000360.1:0-21602 GCA_964430745.1 uncultured Acidobacteriota bacterium
CGAGCAGCAGCACCAGCCCGATGAAGGCCGGCACGGGGTCAAGCATGTCAGTCGCCCCGGAGGTTCGTCAGAGAAGAGCGGGACAGGCCGTTCATCCCCGACCTGCCGGGTTCACACCCGGCGACAATAGCATTCCAGGTGCTATGATTGGCGTTCTCGCGGCGACCTTGCCGCATCCACCTGCCGAGCTCGTATCGTGAGGTTCGCGCAATGAACGCCGACGGCCGTGGCCGTATGGACGAAGGTTCCGCCGTGCTGCTCGTACTCGAGGACGAGCGGCGCTTTGTCATCCACCTGCGCGCCGGCAGCAACTTCTCGACGCACAAGGGGGCGATCGAGCACGACCGGTTGGTCGGCCGACCCTACGGCACATCCTTCGAAACCAGTTCCGGATCTCGGGTACTGGCGCTCTATCCGACCTGGCTCGATCGCATGATGAAGGTGCAACGGCGCACCAACATCATGTACCCGAAGGACACCGCCTATCTGATCGCACACCTCGGCGTCGGAGCGGGCGACAGAGTGGTGGAGCTGGGCGCCGGCTCCGGCGCGATGACAATCGCTCTGGCGCACGCGGTGAGCCCCGGGGGGCGAGTCTACTCCTATGACCGACGGCAGGATCACCTCGACCAGGCGACCATGAACTGCGAGCGTGCCGGGGTCGATCCGGAGCTCCTGGAGTTCCGCTTGCGGGGCATCGGCGAACCGCTTCCGGACGACATCGTCGCCATGATGTGTGACGTGCCGGAGCCCTGGGAAGAGATCGGGGCGGCCGCCGAATGCCTGGTCGGAAGCGGCCGCTTCGCGGCCGCAATCCCGACGTTCAACCAGGCCGAGAAGTTGGCCGCCGCCCTCGTCGGCCAGGGGTTCGCGATGGTACAGACGGTCGAGATTCTCGTGCGGGAGATTCTCGCCCGCCCGGGACGCACCCGTCCCGGGCACCGCATGGTCGGACACACCCAGTTGCTGACGACCGGTATCAACGTGGCGCGCGACCCGTGAAGGTCAAGTACGGACGCAGCGAGCACGAGTTCGACACGGAGATGACCGTGCGCCGGCTGCTCGAGAAGCTCGGCGTCGTTCCCGAGGGTGTCGTGGTCGCCGTCAACGGCGAGCTGGTGACCGCCGACACCACGATCCGCGTGGACGACGAGGTCGACATCATTCGCGCGGTATCGGGCGGCTCCCGCAACGACGGAGCCGCTCGGTGAGGTGCAAGCGCTGTCGGGAGCGGGCGGTCGCCGAGCTGCCGCAGCATCGCATGGCGCTGTGCAAGCCGTGCTACCTGGAGTGGTTCCCGGCGTACACCGCCAAGACCATCAAGAAGTTCGGCATGCTTGCACCCGATGAGAAGATTCTTCTCGCCGTTTCCGGCGGCAAGGACAGCGTCGCGCTCTGGCAGGTTCTTGCCGATCTCGGCTACCAGGCCGACGGCCTCGTGATCGACCTGGGCATCGGCTACAACGGCAAGGCCGCGCTCGAGGGCTACGGCTACTCCACCGACTCGACGGACTACGCGCGGCGCACGGCCGAGCGTCTGAAACGCCCGCTCTGGGTCATCGACCTGCGTCGCTTTGTCGGCAAGACCGTCCCCGAGCTTCAGCGCGGTCAGCGTCCCGTGTGCTCGGCCTGCGGCGTGGTCAAGCGTTACCTCATGAATCGTGTCGCCTTCGAGGGTGGCTACGACTGCATCGCCACGGGACACAACCTCGACGACGAGGTGGCGGCCCTCTTCGGCAACGTGCTGACCTGGGACGTCGGCTTCCTCGCCCGCAAAGCGCCGGTGTCGGAGCAACGGGGCGACCGGTTGATGAAGAAGGTGAAGCCTTTTTGCTACTTCACGGAACGTGAGACCGCGATGTACACGATCCTCAACGGCATTCCGTACATCCACGACGAGTGCCCCAACTCGGTGGGCGCCACGACGATCTCCTACAAGGAGCTGATCAACCAGCTCGAGAGCCAGGCGGGCGGCAGCAAGCGACGTTTCTATGATGGCTTCCTCCGGCGCCGCCCGCTCTTTCAGATCGAGGAGGCCGAGCTGCAGATGGCGTATTGCGAGCGGTGTGGGATGCCCTCGCCGCTGGAGCTGTGCGGCTTCTGTCGTATGGTCGGAGATGCTCCGATTACGGAGTACGGAGCGCTCGAGGAGGTCCGTCCACACGGAGCCCCGACCGCCCGCGACACCGCCCCTTCGCCGAGCCCATGAAGCTCGAAGGCGCGGACACAGCCCTGGAGGCCCTGCGGCGCATCACGGACGCGTACCCCGACGCCCGCGTCGAGCTTCGCTTCCGCAATCCCCTCGAGTTGCTGGTCGCCACGATCCTCTCGGCGCAGTGCACCGACCGGAGGGTCAACGCAGTGACGGAGACCCTGTTCGTCCGCTATCCGGACGCCGCCGCCTTCGCCGCAGCGGACATCCACGAGCTCGAGGAGGCAGTGCGGCCCACCGGCTTTTTCCGGCAAAAGGCGAAGAACCTCAAAGCATGCTGCTCGGACCTCGTCGAGCGTTTCGGCGGAGATGTCCCGTCGACGATGGACGATCTGACCTCGTTGGCCGGGGTCGGGCGGAAGACGGCCAGCGTGCTGCTCGCGGTGGCCTTCGACAAGCCGGCCGTCGCGGTGGATACGCACTGCCGTCGGGTCAGCCAACGCCTGGGCTTGAGCGCTGAGAGCAATCCGGACAAGGTCGAGGCCGACCTCAAGGATCTCTTTCCGGAGGAGACCTGGGCCGCCATCTCGCGGCTCTTCATCTGGCATGGCAGGTACACCTGCAAGGCGAGGAAGCCGTCTTGCGGGTCGTGCGCTCTACCGGATCTGTGTCCTTGGTACCGGGACAACGTCGCGTAACGCGGAGAGCGGGACAGGCTTCGGACGCGCAGCTCGAGGCAAGGCAAGGAATACCGTAATAATTTCTTGTATACCGTAATAGTTTACGGTATGCTGTCGATACTCGTTCGAGACGCTTCCGTCGCGAACCTCCAACGCCGGGCAATTCGCCGTGAGCACCGAGCTGACCAAAAAACAAAGGGCGATCTACGACTACATCGTCGACTGTGTGTACCGGCAGGGGATACCGCCGAGCCTCACAGAAATCGCCGCTGCGTTCGATCTCGCGTCTGTTTCGGGGGTCGCCGATCATCTTCGAGCGCTCGAACGCAAGGGCTACATCCGCCGCAGGCCTGGAGTTTCCCGCGGCATCGAGCTGGCCGACGTGTCGCAACTACGGGCGGCGCCGTCTGAGGCGACGCCGGCGGCCGTGGCCGTGCCGGTGATCGGGTCGTTGCCGGCCCGCAAGCAACTCAGCGGTCGCGGCCGGCGGCAACGTCATCTGATGTTCGATGGAAGAGTGGCGGGGCAGGGCGCGATCGCCGTACGCGTGAACCTCCAGGGGCTGGAGGCGCGCGGCATTCTCAGTGGGGACTATCTGATCGTCGTACGGGAAGTCCCGCCGCAAGCCGGCGAGCTGGCGCTGGTGCACCTGAGCCGGACCACGGCCCTCGTCGAGGTCCTACCGGGCCGCCGGGGCGTGCGGCGCGTCGACGACGACGTCGAGCTCGGCGAAGGATTCGAGGTATTGGGGAAGGTTGTCGCTGTTTTGCGCTCCATGAGCGCCGCAAGGGGAGCAAATTGAAATGATCAGATTCGACAGATTTACGGTCAAGGCGCAGGAGGCGATCCAGAGGGCCCAGCAGTTGGCACGGTCGCTTCAGCACCAGGGAATGGACGGTACGCACCTGTTGATCGCCCTGCTCGAGCAGAAGGAGGGCGTGGTGCGCAACGTCATTGAGCGCCTCGGCGGCGCCCCGGATGCAATCTCGGCAGCCGCGCAAGAGGCCCTGAAAGAGCAGCCGCGCGTCGAGGGGGATGCGGCGGTCGAGGTCTTTCTCGACACGGATGCCAAGCAGGCGCTCAACCTGGCGCAAGAAGAAGCCGACAAACTGCAGGACAAGTACGTGTCGACGGAGCACATCCTCCTCGGCCTGATGGGAGCGGGAGGCACCGCCGCCGACTTGCTGCGGGAGGCCGGCATCGAACGCGACCCGGTGTTCGCCGCCCTACAACAGGTGCGCGGTAGCATGCGCGTCACCGATCCCAACCCGGAGGACAAGTACAACGCCACCGAGCAATACGGCGTCGACCTCACGGAGATGGCCCGCCGCGACAAGCTGGATCCTGTCATCGGCCGAGACGAGGAGATTCGCCGCGTCGTTCAAGTGCTGTCGCGCCGCACCAAGAACAACCCCGTGTTGCTCGGCGAGCCCGGCGTCGGAAAGACCGCCATCGTCGAGGGCCTGGCGCAACGGATCATCAACGGCGATGTGCCCGAGAGCCTCAAGAACCGACGCGTCGTCAGCATGGACATCGGCTCGATGCTGGCCGGGGCGAAGTATCGCGGCGAGTTCGAAGACCGGCTGAAGGCCTTCCTGCGCGAGATCCAGGAGGACACCAACGTCATCCTCTTCATCGACGAGTTGCACACTGTGGTGGGGGCGGGCGCTTCAGAGGGTGCCGTCGACGCGGCCAACATGCTCAAGCCGCCGCTCGCGCGCGGCGAGCTTCATGCGGTCGGCGCCACGACGCTGACCGAATACCGCAAGCACATCGAAAAGGACCCGGCGCTCGAGCGACGATTCCAGCCGGTCATGGTCGGGGAGCCGTCGATCGAGGAGACGGTCTCAATCCTGCGAGGCCTCAAGGAGCGCTACGAGGTGCACCACGGCGTGCGCGTCAAGGACAGCGCCCTGGTCGCGGCGGCGATGTTGTCGGCTCGCTACATTGCCGATCGGTTCATGCCCGACAAGGCAATCGACCTCGTCGACGAGGCAGCGTCGCACCTGCGCATGGAGATCGACTCCCTTCCGGTCGCACTCGACGAGCTCGAGCGCCGCAAGCGCCAGCTCGAGATCGAGCGGCAGGCACTGCAAAAGGAAAAGGACCGCGATTCAAAGGAGCGGTTGACGAAGATCGAGGCGGAGTTGGCGACGCTCGGCGAGAACTACGACGAACAAATGCGGCACTGGCAGGCAGAGAAGGACCAGGTGGCTACGATCCAGGGACTCAAGCGCGAGATTGAGGATGCGCGGACGGGGGCGGAGCGTGCCGAGCGCGAAGGCGACCTGGAACGGGCCGCCGAACTGCGCTATGGCGTCATTCGGGACCGTCAGGCGGCGCTCGAGACCGCGCGCAAGCAACTGGAGGAAGTTCAGAGCGGTGGCCGCGCCATGCTCAAGGAGGAGGTCGACGCCGACGACATCGCCGCGGTGGTCGCGAACTGGACCGGAATTCCGGTAGCCCGCCTGATGGAGGGCGAGACCGAGAAGCTGTTGCACATGGAAGACCGATTGCACGGCATGGTCATCGGCCAGGACGAGGCCATCGAAGCGGTTTCCAACGCGGTGCGCCGCGCCCGCGCCGGACTGCAGCCGGAAAATCGCCCGTACGGGTCGTTCTTCTTCCTCGGCCCCACGGGAGTGGGCAAGACCGAGCTCGCCAAGGCGCTCGCCCGCTTTCTCTTCGACACCGAGGACGCGCTCGTGCGCATCGACATGACCGAGTACATGGAGCGGCACGCGGTGGCCCGGCTCATCGGCGCCCCGCCCGGGTACGTCGGCTACGACGAGGGTGGTTTTCTCACCGAGCGCGTGCGCCGTAAGCCCTACTCGGTGATCCTCTTCGACGAGACCGAGAAGGCGCACCCGGATGTCTTCAACATCCTTCTGCAGATCCTCGACGATGGAAGGCTGACCGACGGCAAGGGCCGCACGGTCGACTTCTCCAATACCGTCGTGATCATGACCTCCAACGTGGGCAGCCAGTACCTGCAGCAGATCGGCACCCTCGGCGAGGAGAAGACGCGCGAGATGGTGTTCGGTGAGCTTCGTGACACCTTTCGACCGGAGTTCCTCAACCGCATCGACGAGGTGATCCTCTTCCACCCATTGAGTCCGGATGAGATCTCTCAGATCGTGACGTTGCAGATCGACGATCTGAATCGGCGGCTCGCCGGCCGGCGGATTCGCCTGGAGCTCACCGCCGACGCGACGCGATTCATCGCCGAACAGGGTTATGATCCCGCCTACGGCGCGCGCCCGCTGAAGCGCGTCGTGCAGCGACTCATCGAGAATCCGCTCGCCCAGGACATGCTCTCCGGCGCCTTCGGGGAAGGTGACATCATTTGCGTCGACGTGGATCCAACTGAATCGATCCTGGTGTTTCGCACGGTAGACGTTCCCCGCGAGGAACCTGCCGAGATCGAAGCGGGGAGCTGACCCTCTGATGACCCCAACGCAACGCAAGGACTATTACGAGGTCCTCGGGGTGTCCGCAGATACCCCGGCCGACGAGATCAAGCGGTCGTATCGCAAGCTCGCACGCAAGCATCATCCGGACGTCAACCCGGGTGATGCGGAGGCCGAGGAACGCTTCAAAGAGATCGCCGAGGCGTACCACGTCCTCGGCGACGAGGAGCGTCGGGCAGCCTACGACAAGGGGCCCGAGCAGTTTGCGCAGGAATTCGACCTGAGCGATTTCTTCCAGCAGTTCGGTGGGGGAGGAGGGCGAGGCGGCGTTCATTTCAATGTCGACGGAATGGGCGACATCTTCGATATCTTCGGCGGACAAGCCGGCGGTGCCCAACGCGGAGGGCCGGCTGGGGGGTGGCCCGGAGGCGGCGGTCATGCCGGCGGAGCGGCCGGTCGGTGGCCCGGGGCGCAACCGGGCCGCGACGTGGAGGTGTCCCTGCCGCTCAGCTTCGAGGAAGCGATCAACGGCATCGAACGCACGGTCCGCTACCAGCGACCCGCTGCAACGGCTGCCGGCGAGACGGTCTCCACCAAGGTCCGGATACCGGCCGGCGTCGAAGACGGCAAGAAGATCAGGGTCCGCGGCCGCGGGGAACCGGGGCACGGCGGTGCTCCGGCGGGCAACCTCTACCTGCGTATCCAGGTCGCACCGCACCGGTTCTTCGAGCGCCGAGGCCCCGATCTTCATCTCGACCTGCCGATAACGGTGTACGAGGCCGGCTTGGGGGGTACTATTCGGGTTCCCACCCTGAACGGCAAGACCACCATCAAGCTCCCCGCGGGAACTCGCAACGGCCAGGTCATCCGCCTGACGGGAAAAGGAGCCCCGAACGCCGAGGGCGGCAAGAACGCCGACAAGGGCGACCTGTACATCACCGTTCGCATCGAGCTGCCCGAGCACCTCAGCGACGAGGGTAAGAAGTTGCTCGAGAGCTTTGCCAACGACCATCCGTACGATCCGCGCCACAACTTCGAATAGGCGCCGAGGACGATTCCATGTCTGACATCCGCGATTCGAATCTCGCCGAGCTCGTGGGCGAGATCACCGACGTCGAAGCAGACGCCATCGAGGTCCCGGAGGAGCTCGCGGTGCTGCCGTTGCGCGGCAGCGTTCTGTTTCCCGGGATCGTCATGCCGTTGCTGGTCGCCAAGCCGTCGTCGGTGGAGCTGATCGAGACCGTGCGTGACGGGTCTCGGGCCTTTGCCGCGGTCGCGCTGCGCCCCGAAACGGGCGACGATCCCGACCCCGAGAGCCTTTTCGGCCGGGGCACGCTGGCGCGCATTCTCAAGATCCTCGAGCTCCCCAACGGCAAGCTGAACGTCATCGTCCAGGGGCTGGGGCGCCTCGACGCGAAGGTGATCGAGTCGAAGGAACCGTACTTCGTCGCCCGTGTCGCCCCCGTTTCCTCGATCCCTCCGCCCGCGGGAGAAGAGGTCGACGCGCTGGTGCTGAGCGTTCAACGTTTGCTGCAGCAGATCGTGAAACTGCCGACCAACTTACCGCCGGAGGTGCAGGCGCTGGCGAGCGCTTCGAACGATCCCGGCGGCCTCACCGATCTGGTCGCCGCCCACCTGAACCTCGGCGTTGACGAGAAGCAGGAATTGCTGGAGACCGACGACGTCGAGGCGCGCCTCAAGCTCGTGGTTCGGCATCTGGTTCGCCAGGTGAAGCTGTTCGAGCTCTCCCAGAAGATCGAGACCGAGGTGCAGGACGAGATCGACAAGTCGCAACGCGAGTTCTACCTGCGGGAGCGGCTCCGTGCCATTCGCCGCGAGCTCGGCGAAGACGATGAAGGTCTCGCTGAGGTCGAAGATTTGATCCGGCGCATCGACGAAGCAAAGATGCCCGAAGAGGTCGACAAGGTGGCACGCACGGAGGTCGAGCGGCTGGGGCGTATGTCGCCGGCGGTGGCCGAGTACAACGTCCTGCGCACGTACATCGACTGGTTGCTGGACGTTCCCTGGGGCAAGACCACAGAGGACAACCTCGATATCGCGCAGGCGGAGGAGATCCTCGATGAGGATCACTACGACCTCGAGAAGGTCAAGAAGCGAATCCTGGAGTATCTCGCCGTCCGCAAGTTGAAGCCGGACATGAAGGGGCCGATTCTCTGTTTCATCGGCCCTCCCGGGGTCGGCAAGACCTCGCTGGGGCGGTCGATTGCCCGGGCTCTCGGACGCGAGTTCGCCCGTATCTCGCTCGGCGGTATCCACGACGAGGCGGAGATCCGCGGCCACCGGAGAACCTACGTCGGGGCGCTGCCGGGGAGAATCGTGCAAGGGTTGAAACGCGCCGGCACCATTAACCCGGTGTTCATGCTCGACGAGATCGACAAGCTGGGCAACGACTTCCGCGGCGACCCGTCCTCGGCGCTGCTCGAGGTGCTCGACCCGGAGCAGAACAACGCCTTCTCGGATCACTACCTCGAGGTCCCGGCGGATCTCTCGAAGGTTCTGTTCATCGCCACCGGCAACGTGCCGGAGCAGATCCCCGACGCGCTGTACGACCGTATGGAAATCCTCGAGCTTCCGGGGTACACGGCCGAGGAAAAGACGCTGATCGCGCAGCGATTCCTGGTGCCCCGTCAGCTCGACGAGCACGGACTGCGGAAGGAGCGACTCACTTTCGAGGACGACGCCATCGCTTCGATCGTGAGCAACTACACGGAAGAAGCCGGCGTGCGGGGCCTCGAGCGAAGCATAGCCGCCATCTGCAGAGCCGTCGCCCGCCAGGTAGCCGAGTTCCTCGATGCTTCGGCAAGCGACGAATCGGTAGGGCAGGGCGATACGGAAGCGGTGACGCCGGAAGACCTGCATGGGTTTCTCGGCCCGGTCAAGTACTTCAACGATGTGGCCGAGCGTACGGCGATACCCGGCGTCGCCACCGGACTTGCCTGGACGCCGTCGGGTGGCGACATCTTGTTCGTCGAAGCGACACGCATGCCGGGGAAGGGGAACCTCATCTTGACCGGGCAACTCGGCGACGTAATGAAGGAGTCCGCGCAGGCGGCCCTCTCCTATCTTCGAAGCCGAGCGGAGGATTTCGGCATCGCGGCGAAAACGTTCGAGAAGTCGGACCTTCACGTGCACGTTCCCGCCGGCGCCGTGCCCAAGGACGGCCCGTCGGCGGGCATCACGATGCTCGTTGCGCTGGCGTCCCTGCTGACCGGAAAGCCCGTCCATTCCGACCTCGCGCTGAGCGGCGAGATCACGCTTCGCGGCCTCGTCATGCCCGTGGGCGGCATCAAGAACAAGGTGCTCGCCGCGCGGAGAGCCGGCTTGAAACGGGTGGTGCTTCCGGCAAAGAACGAGAAGGACCTCGAAGAGGTGCCGGAGCAGGCCCTGGACGGCCTCGAGTTCACCTTCGTGAGCGAGATCGGCCAGGTACTCGACATTGCGCTGGTCGGTGACGAGCCGGCGGCGACCGCGCGAGCCTCCAAGACGGCGGCACCGCGAGCGCGGAAGCGTCGTCGACCCACCGACAAACAGCCGCCGGCGCCGCAGCAGGGCTCATGACCAGCACGCGCGTCTGCCTGATCCGTCACGGAGTCACCGCGTCCAACCGCGAACGTCGATACATGGGGCGCTCAGGGGAAGGGCTCTCCGCGGACGGACGCTGGCAGGCGCGACAGCTCGCTCTCCGCATGAAGGACATGCCGCTGGCCGCGATCTACGCCAGTCCCTTGCGGCGCACCAAGGAAACCGCCGAGATCGTCGCCCAGCCGCACGCCCTGCGGGTGACCGCCGCGCCCGACTTCACCGAGCTCGACCTGCAGCGCTGGGAAGGCCTGACGGCCGCCGACATCCAATCCAAGGATCCGCACGAATGGACCCTCTGGTGCAGTGAGCCGCATCGAGTCCGGCTCGAAGGTATCGAGGCGCTCGACGACCTGAGCCGGCGTGTGCGGCGTGGCCTCGAGCGGTTGCTGCGGCAGCATTCGGGGGAGAGCGTCGCGGTCGTCACCCACGATGGTGTCGTGCGGGTCGCCGTGCTCGTAGCGCTGGGCATCGGCATCGAGCACTACCGCTCGATCCCGGTCGACAACACCGGGTTGACGGTCCTGGAGACGACGCCCGAACGAACCTACTTGCGCGCGCTCAACGACACCGGCCACATTGGCGAGGCGGTGCCGGTGGTCGTCGCCGGCCCGGCCGACCGATGAGCCGTCGCACCCGCAGCCGCGATGGCGCCATGCTCGCGATCGCGCAGGCTCTGAATGCCTCGCTGACGCTGGAGGCGGCCGTCGAGCAGGTTCTCGAGCTGATCGGCGAGACCATCGGCGCGGACGCCGTGTCGGTGTTCGTCCGCGACGCCGAATCCGAGGGCAGCATGGATCTGCAGGTGTCTTTCGCCCGGCGCGGCGGCTCGGTGCAACACGGTGTCGCGTCGATCGCGCTCGGGTTGAGCGGGCTGGTGTTGAGCACCGGAAAGGCCGTGCTCGTCGACGATGTGGCGCGTGAGCCGCGTTTCGAGGGCAAGCTCGACGCCCAGTTCGGCACCAACACGCGCTCCCTGATCGCCGTACCCATGCGCCGGCGGGAACGGTTGCGGGGCCTGATCGAGGCCATCCGCGAGCGCCCGGAACCCTTCGGCAAATCCGACCTGGAGTTCCTCTCCGGTGTGGCGCACGAGCTCGCGGTTGCCGTCGAAAACGGGCTCCTCGTGCGGCGACTGCAGGAGGAGGTCCGCGAGCGCGAGATCCTCCTCGATGCTGCCCGGGCGGTCAGCGGCAAGCTCGACCTCGATCAGGTGATGGCTACCCTGTTGACAACACTCGACAAGGTCGTTCCCTACGATGCGGTGGGCGTCTATCTGCTCGATCGGAAGTCGGGTTCGCTAATGGACATTCAGCATCGCGGCTATCCGCCGGGTGCCGCCGCCCTGCTGAGAGAGCGCCCCGGCAAAGGAATTACCGGTTGGGCCGCGAAGAACCGCCAGAGCGTGAACGCAGGCGATGTTCGCGAGGATCCGCGCTACATCGAAGCTCGCCCTTCGACGCTCTCCGAGGTGGCCGTCCCCATCATTCGCGACGACGATGTCATCGGCGTGATCACCGTCGAATCCGACGAGCTGAAAGCGTTCAGCGATCGTCAGGTCGTGTTGCTCGAGATCTTCGCCGAGCACGTCGCCTCGGCGATAACCAACGCGCGACTGCATGAGAGAGAACGGGAACGCGCCCGGCTCGACTACGAGATCGAGTTGGCGCGGCAGATCCAGTCCGCCGCGCTACCGTCCCGCAGCCTCAACGGCGACAACTACGAGGCTGCCGGGGTGAATGTGGCTTCCAACGTCGTCGGCGGCGACTACTTCGACTATTTCGTGCGCGAGGACGGGCAGGTGGGACTCGCTCTGGTTGACGTCTCGGGCCACGGTGTATCCGCCGCCCTGTTGATGCAGGCGGTCCGCAGCGGCATCAGATTGAGTGTCGATTCGAACCGTTCCCCCGCGAAGCTTTGCGCCTGGATCTCGAGGCTGCTGTACGAATCGACGCCGACCAACCAGTTCGTCGCCACCGTGCTGGCGCGGCTCGACCCGCAGACGGGCCGGCTCGTGTACTGCAACGGCGGGCATGTGCCGCCGTTCCGACTCAGCGCCGAGGGCGACGAGTTCCTGCAAAGCTCCGGACTCATCCTGGGAGCCTTCGAGGACTCTCAGCTCACGAACATGGACCTTCAACTCGAGCCGGGGGACATCGTCGTCTTCTACACCGACGGCCTCACCGAGTTGACCAACCGCAACGGCGAAGACTTCGGTGTCGAGCGCCTCAGCGAGACCGTCAGGGCGTATCGGAGCGAGCCCCTCGAGAAGATCATCCGAAAGGTGCGGAGTCGCGCACGGAAATTCCGGGGCAAGGCGACACGCGACGACGACGTCACGCTGATGTTGTTGCGCTGGCACGGGCCACCCGGCACTCCCGCGGCTGGTCCGATTGACTCCGACTGACCTCCGGGCTGCGCGATGACGGCGACGATCGGATCAGGACACGACGGTAGTTTGGCGCCGAAGCCGGCCGAGCAGCTCGCGGCTGCTGCGAGAGCCATCGAATCCGGCGAGGTGGCGGCGTTTCCCACCGAGACCTACTACGGCCTGGGGGCCGACCCGCGCAATCCGGAAGCCCTTCGGAAGATTCTGCGCATCAAGGGCCGCAGCGCCGCCGACAAGCCCCTCCTGCTGCTGGCCGCGTCGCTCGAACAGGTAGCCCCTTGGATCAGCGACTTCCCGCGCGATTTCGACCTTCTCGCGGCCCGCTTCTGGCCAGGCCCCCTGACGCTCGTGCTTCCCTCGGTCGCCGGCCTGGCAGCCGAGCTGCTTGGTCCCGGCGGTGGGGTCGCCGTTCGCGTTTGCGCGCACCCTCTCGCGCGGGAGCTGATGCTGTTGTCCGGCACCGCCATCACGGGCACCTCGGCGAACCGAGCGGGAATGCCGCCGTGTGCCGACGCGCAGACGGTCGAGGTTGAGCTCGGAGACCGCCTCGCGGCGATCGTCGACGGCGGCCCGACCCCCGGTGGTCAGCCTTCGACACTTCTGGATTTGTGTGGTCCCCAGCCGCGCCTGCTGCGCAGCGGAGCGGTTTCGGAGGCAGCGCTCCGCACAATCGTGAGACTGGTATAATCCGCCGGTCCCGCCCGCGCGCGGGACCCGACCTTCCCGCGCCCCCGTCCAGCGATGCCCGACAACGACAACGCCGTCCTGAGCACCTGCGAGGCTCCGCGCACTCCCGCGGTCGATGTCGAGGTGCGAGGTCGCTACTGGATCCGCACATACGGCTGCCAGATGAACGTGCACGACTCGGAGATCTACGCGGGGCAGATGAGGAAATTGGGACTTCTCGCGGCAGCTACCCCCGAGGAGGCCGACATCGTCCTGGTAAACACCTGCAGCGTTCGCGAGAAGGCCGAGGACAAGCTGTTTTCGGAGCTCGGCCGGTTGCGGCCCCTCAAGGATGCCGACGGACAACGTGTACGCGAGGGCAAGCAACCCGTGCGCATCGGCGTGACCGGGTGTATCGCCCAGCAACGCGGCGAAGAGATCATACGCCGGGAAGGATCCGTCGACTTCGTCCTCGGAACGCGGGCGCTGCGTGCGTTGCCCGGCGTCCTCGATTCGCTCGAGCAGGGGCAGGGGGCCCAGGTCGTAACCGAGGACTTCATCGACTTCGATGCCGCGGACGCCGACCGAGAAGATCAGGTGAAAGCGTTTGTCACCATCATGGAAGGCTGCAACAACTACTGTTCCTTCTGTATCGTTCCCTCGACCCGCGGCCTCGAGGTCTACCGCAGCGCCGAAGACATCATCGACGAAGTTCGCGGGCTGAGCATCCGCGGTTATCGCGAGGTGACGTTGCTGGGACAAAACGTCAATTCCTGGCGGGATAACGCGACAGGCCTCGATTTTCCGGGCCTCCTCACTCGACTCGATGACGCTTTGGGCGACATGGCGTCAAGCGGGGTGTCCCGCATCCGTTTTCTCACGTCTCATCCGAAAGACCTGTCGCCGGCGCTCATCGAAGCGATGGCCGGGCGCAACACCATCGCCAAGCACCTGCACTTGCCCGTGCAGTCGGGCTCGGACCGGATCTTGCGCCAGATGAACCGCCACTACACACGTGACGGTTATCTGGATCTGGTCAAACGACTACGCGACAGGGTGCCCCACGTGGGCCTCTCCACCGATCTGATCGTGGGCTTCCCGGGTGAGACCGAAGAAGACTTCGCCAAGACCATCGAGCTCGTGCGCGCCGTGCAATACGACGCCTTCTTTTCGTTCGAGTACTCGCCGCGTCCGGACACCGCCGCGTTGATGTACGAGGATACGCTCGATGCCGATACCAAACGCCGCCGCCTGATCGAGTTGCAGGGTCTTCAGAGCGGTATCCAGCGGAGCAAGAATCTCGCGTTGTGCGGCCGTACGTTGGAGGTCCTCGTCGATGGCTACAGCAAGCGGACGGACGACGACGTTAGCGGACGGACGAGCTCCCACCACATCGTCAATTTCGCGGGCTCCGGTGACTTGATCGGTCGCCTCGTCGATGTCGAGATCACCCGCGCGGCCGCGCGCAGCCTGTACGGCGTGCTCCGCAGCGAGCCGCGCTGAGATCCGCGCGAAGCGAAGCCGCTGGATTCCACGGAAATATCGGCGGAGCGACTCGACGAAAACCTCGTCCCCCACGTTCCCGCCACGCCGCGACCGAATCGCGGAAGAACCGCAGCGGGCCTGGTTTTCGCTCCCGGAGCGCCGTCCAATCCGCCGCACAACGCGGTCGAAGCGGTAAAATGCCGCCCGGAGAATTGCCTCCTTGACCGCCCCCGTGGCCGCACCTATAGTCGAATGAACCGCCCATGCAGAGGATGACGTATGGAAATCGAGATGAAGATCAAGGGTCTGATGGTTGATCCCGTCACCAATATGCCGATCGTCATCCTCAAGGATGAGGCCGAAGAACGCGTGTTGCCGATCTGGGTGGGTATCTTCGAGGCCAACGCCATCGCCCTGCGTATTGAGGACATCGAGACCCCGCGACCGATGACCCACGACCTGTTGCGCAATCTGATCGAGTCGCTGCAGGCGAATGTCCGCAAGATCGTCGTCACCGACCTGAAGGACAACACCTATTTCGCACAGATTCACCTCGACGTCGACGGCGGGTCACAGGCCATCGACGCGCGCCCGAGCGATGCCATCGCACTGGCGCTTCGCACCGAGGCGCCGATCTACGTGGAGCAGGACGTTCTGGAACAGTCCAGCGCCCTGGACGCGGACGGTGAGCCGTCCGACTCGGAGCGGCTGCGTAAATGGTTCGAGAATCTCGACCCGGACGACTTCTCGAAGTACGAGATGTAGTCGGCGCGCGGCGCACCCGGCATCTCCATCCTCGGCATCTCCATCGCTTCCGTATCGCTCTCATCGACCCACCGGGCAGACCTATAATGGGCGCCGGGCAAAAGCCTGGGCCCCGTACGCTTGACACTCCGCGCATGGCGCGGCTAGCATCGCGATGCCGGAGCGAGAAACACCTCGGGACGAGTTTTTCGCCTTCGCACACGCCCGGTCGACGTCCTGTCAGTACCCCACGCGCGAAGCTGTATGATCCTGGCGGTCACTAATCAAAAAGGGGGCGTCGGCAAGACGACGACCTCCATCAATCTGGCCGCCGCGCTCGCCCGCCAGGGGCAGCGCACGCTTCTGATCGATCTCGACCCTCAGGGCCACAGCACGCTCTCGTTCCTCGACCTCGATGTGATCGAGCAATCGATCTACGACGTCCTCGTGGAGCCCGAGGTCAGCATCGCGGACATCATCCGACCCGCCGGTGACGAGAACCTTCAGGTGGCCCCCGCGCGCATCTCGCTCGCCAAGCTCGAGGGCAAGCTGCTGGGCGAGTTCGATGGACACTACCGGTTGCGGGATGCGGTCGCACCGATCGCGAAAGACTATGACTTCATCGTCATCGACACGCCGCCGACCCTGGGCTTGCTCACGGTCAGCGCTCTCGTGCTGGCCACCCACCTGCTGGTCCCGATTCAATCGTCGTATCTGTCGCTCGAAGGCACCGACGATCTGCTCGAGACGGTCGAGCGGATACGCCAGTACGTGAACCCGAAGCTCGAGCTCCTCGGGGTGCTGGTCACACTGCATGACCACCGCACGATTCTCGGACGAGACGTCGTCGCGCAGGTGCGCAAGGTCTTCGGCGACAAGGTTTTCGATACCATGATTTCCAAGAGTGTTCGATTGGAAGAGAGTCCGGCCTACAAGGAGTCGATCTTCAGCCATGCCCCCGGCTCGAGCGGGGCCAAGCAGTACGCCAAACTAGGTGAGGAGGTGATGCAGCGTGCCTGAGAAACGAGGCCTGCCGACAACCGCGCGGATGCGCCACGACCATCATTTTGTCGAGCAGCTCGCGGTGCGCCACGCAGAGGGCATCGGTCAGAACATCGCCGTCGATTCGCTGATCCCCAACCGCCGGCAGCCGCGACAGTTGTTCGAAGCGATCGACGAGCTTGTCGCCTCGATCCGCGAGGTCGGCGTGCTCGAGCCGCTGCTCGTGCGCCGGGAGCCGCAGGGCTTCCAGATCATCTCCGGCGAGCGACGCTACCGGGCCGCCGTCGAGGCCGGGCTCGACAAGGTGCCATGTATCGTGCTCGACGTCGACGACGCGCAGGTGCTTACCATCGCGTTGATCGAGAACTTGCAGCGCCAGGATCTCTCGCCGTTCGAAGAAGCCGAGGGCTTGCGCGCGCTGGTCGAGCAGTTCGACTACACGCATGAGCAGGTGGCCAAGAAGATCGGCAAGGCGCGCACGAGCATCACCGAGACGCTGTCGCTCTCCGACATCCCGGGCCCACTTCGAGAGCGTCTCGAGACGGCAGGGGTGATGACGAAATCGATTCTGCTGGAGGTCGCCCGGATCGAAGATCCCGATGAGCAGGACGAGATCGTGCGACGGATCATCGACGAGGGCCTCACGCGCGACGAGCTGCGAGCTCTTCGCCGGGGCGACACCGAGGCGGCAGCGGCCGACGAAGCGGTGTCTTCTCCTGCCGACCAAGGAAGGCGCATCACGTATCGCTCGGGCACAGGCATCACCCTGACCCTGTATCTGAACCGATCGGAGATCACGGTGCCGGAGATCCAGCAGACCCTTCGTGAAGCGATCGAAGAGCTGGACCATCCACCCCCGATTGACTGACCATGAGGGCGCCGCCCGAATTGTCGGCGCGCCGACAAGCAGGCACCTCCGATCACCGGGATCGACGATGACACGCATGCCACGAGGTTGCTCTCTGACGTGGGGTACGGTGGTCGCGTTCCTCGCCCTTTCAGTATCCGGTGCCCCGGGTGCGGCGGCATCGGAGGGCACCTCGCCACGCGGTCTTTCCGGAGTTGCCCACGAATCTCAGGGTGAGCGCATCCGCGCTCGCGCGATGGGGATTGAAGCCGGCACGCTACCGCCGGGACCCTCCAACGCGATCACTGATGTCGGCGACGTTCGGGTCGGCCACACAACGCTCCGGGACGGCGCCCGATTCCGCACCGGGGTGACCGCTATCATTCCTCACGGCGGCAACCTGTTCCGAGAGAAGGTTCCGGCCGCCATCGTCGTCGGCAACGGTTTCGGCAAGCTGGCCGGCCTCAGCCAAGTTCAAGAGCTGGGAACCCTCGAGACTCCGATCTTGCTGACGGGGACCCTCAATGTTCCGCGCGTCGCCGACGCCCTGATCAGCTACATGCTCGAGTTGCCCGGAAACGAAAACGTTCGGTCGGTCAATCCCGTGGTGGGGGAGACCAACGACGGCTACCTCAGCGATATTCGCTCGCGCCCGATCGGCTACGAGCAGGTCGCGGACGCGATCAGCTCGGCCTCATCAGGCGAGGTGCCGGAGGGGGCCGTCGGCGCGGGCACCGGCACGGTGGCGTTCGGATTCAAGGGCGGCATCGGCACATCGTCGCGCCAGCTCCCGGCCCGAGCCGACGGCTGGCGCGTCGGTGTGCTGGTGCAAACGAACTTCGGTTCGCGAAGGGCGCTGCGCATCGGCGGCGTGCCGGTCGGAGCCGAGCTCTCGCCCCCGGCAGGGAGCGGCGGGCCGGGTCGCACCGGCGACGGCTCCTGCATGATCGTCGTTGCAACCGACGCGCCACTCGAGCACCGCGCGCTGGAGCGTCTCGCGTTACGAGCCCTCATGGGTATGGCGCGCACCGGCTCGAACTTCAGCAACGGGAGCGGCGACTATGTCATCGCGTTCTCGACGCATCCCGCGATGCGTTCGGGGCAGGACGCCGATACCGAAGTCGTCGCACGCACCCTGCCCGCAGGCGAGATGTCGCCCTTGTTTCAGGCTGTCATCGAGGCGACCGAAGAAGCGATCTACAACAGCCTGTTCATGGCTGAGACAACGACGGGCTTCGACGGTGCCCGCGTTGAGGCCTTACCGCTTGAGCAGGTGCGCGAGATTCTGCAACGACACGGCGCCATTCGTTGAACGCCGCCACGAACCGCGCAACCGTCGGATTCCGGCTGGAGCCGACCGTCGCTACGCCCGTCACTGCGCCGCCTGACGCCGGCGATCATCGTCTCGTTGAAACCTGTTCGTGCGGTCGTGCTGGACCGGAGTCATCGCTGACGCTAATCTCAGAGCGGCGGTGAGGCGCACGGCTCGGTAGGGGTGTGATGCTCGGCGGGAACGTTTTGGTGTTGAACAGACTCTGGCAGGCGGTCCACATCTGCTCCGCTCGCGCGGCCGTCTGTCTCCTCTATAGCGCCCGCGCGCGCGCCCTCGACCACGACTACGCCACTTACGATTGGGACGCGTGGATCCGACGCCCCTCCGACGAGCGCGAAGCGTCGGGCAATTTCGTGCAGGGCGTGAGCACCCGGCTCGTCGTGCCCCGCGTCGTGCAGCTCGTACAGTTCGATCGGGTGCCGCGCTCCCACGTCAAGTTTACGCGCGCGAACATCTACCTCCGCGATCGATATTGCTGCCAGTATTGCGGCCACAAAGGAAAGAAATCCGAGCTGAACATCGATCACCTCGTGCCACGATCGCGTGGTGGCGGCTCGACCTGGGAGAACGTCGTCGTCGCCTGCATTCCCTGCAACCGACGGAAGGCCAACAGGCTTCCGGAGGAGATCGGCATGTTTCCTCGGCGAAGACCCACGCGGCCTCGTTGGCATCCAGCGCTCGCGCCGGTAGGCGAGGGACCGCCGCACCCGCAGTGGCAGCCGTTTCTCGAAACCGCCTACTGGCCGGGCAATCGCGCCTGAGCGAAACTGTCAGCGCGACACGGCGTCTGCTAGTCTCTTTTGTGGGCACTTCTCGCAACGATCAACCTCCGAAACCGTCATGAGCGAACAGATACGCGCCCTCGGCCTGCTTTCCGGCGGCCTCGACTCCACACTGGCAGCGCGCGTCATGCAGGAACACGGCGTTGAGGTCCTTGGCCTCCATTTTTCCACCGGCTTCTGCCTCGCCGACCGGCACCGGATTCTCGGAAACCGGAGCAACCCCGACAAGCCGTATCGCAACGAGGCCTTGCGAGCGGGCGCCGATCTGAGCGTCCCGATCGAGATCGTCGACATCAAGGACGAGTACCTTCCGAGGGTCGTGCTCAATCCGAAATACGGCTATGGCTCCGGCATGAATCCATGCATCGACTGCCGCATCTTCATGCTGCAGAAGACCAAGGAGATGATGGAAGAGCGCGGCTATCACTTCGTGTTCACCGGCGAGGTACTCGGGCAGCGTCCTATGAGCCAGCGCCGCCCGCCGCTCGACGACGTGGCGAAAGAGTCCGGCCTCGGCCGCCTGCTGCTGCGGCCGCTGAGCGCCAAGCTCCTCCCGGAGTCGATTCCGGAGGAACGAGGGTGGGTCGACCGGGAGGCCCTCTTCGATATCCACGGTCGGTCTCGTAAGCGCCAGATGGAGCTGGCCGATGAGCTGGGCATTATCGATTACCCGCAGCCTGCGGGTGGGTGTTGCTTTCTGCCCGACGAGAACTACGCGCGCAAGTTGCAGGACTTCCTGGCCCACAACGGCAACGATGTCTCTCCCGACGACATGATGCTCCTGAAGATAGGTCGACACTTCCGCCTCAGCGGCAACGTGAAGCTCGTAGTCGGCCGCGATGAAGCCGAGAACACCTACATGAATCGTTTCGTCGACGGGCGCGGAGAGGTGTGGGTCGATGATTTCCCGTCGCCGCTGGCGCTCGTCGAAGGCGCCCCTTCGGCGGGGGACCTGGAGACGGCCTGTCGCATCACGGCTCGCTACAGCGACGGTAAGCTGCACCCCACCGTGCCCGTGCGCTGGCGGATCGGCGAGGACGAAGGGCAGCTCACGGTCGTTCCGGTGCAGGACGACATCGAGCTGGAGGAAATGCGCATTTGAGCCCACGTCCGGCCGCCCGAAGGCGCCGCCGCGGAGAATCCATGCTGCGCCGTCAGGCCTGCGGACTGCTCGAGCCCGAGGCGCTGGAGCG
This sequence comes from uncultured Acidobacteriota bacterium, assembly GCA_964430745.1. Classification (GTDB taxonomy): domain Bacteria; phylum Acidobacteriota; class UBA890; order UBA890; family UBA890; genus CBDCGW01. The sequence continues at coordinate 20,284 of CAYSHI010000360.1, forward strand.
CCTGCAACCGCACGAGGAGGTGGACGCTTGCGGCACGTTCTGCCCGGAGCCTGTCATCCGCACGCAAGAGGCGATGGCGGACATGCAGCCCGGGCAGGTGCTTCTGCTGTTGGCCGACGACGCGGGCACCGAGGTCGACATCCCCGCCTGGTGCATGAGCACCCGGAACGATTTCCTCGGCATCCTCAAAGAAGAGACGATTTATCGCATCTTCGTGCGGCGGGCCTGAGGGCGGGCCGACGGGAGCCTCGCCGAGAACGCTCTCCTAGGAGTCTGCGCGGCAGGAAGTAGTGGTCCGGTTTAGGATGGGGCCATGAGCACAAGCTTCCGTGGGTATGAGCCGGATCAGGGATTTCTTCTTCCCCCGTCGCCGCGTGAGTGGCTGCCGGAGGATCACCTGGCGTACTTCATCTCCGATGCGGTGGAGTGTCTGGATTTGGACGCCTTCTACGAGCGCTACGAGGGTGATGGACGGCGCAACCGGCCGTTCGAGCCGCGGATGATGATCAAGGTGATCCTGTACGGGTACGCGACGGGATGCCGGTCATCCCGCAAGCTGGCGAAGAAGCTGCAAGAGGATGTGGCATTTCGGGTGCTGGCGGCGGAGAACTTTCCGGCGCATCGAACGATCTGTGACTTTCGGCACGACCATCTGCAGGAGCTTGGAGGGCTGTTCGTGCAGGTGATCCGGTTAGCGCAGGAAGCGGGCTTGGTGAAGCTGGGCACGGTGGCGATGGACGGTTCGAAGGTCAAATCGAACGCATCTCGCCACAAGTCGATGAGCTACCGGGAGATGAACAAGCAGGAGAAGCGGCTGCGTGCCGAGGTCGAGAGGATATTTGCGGAGGCGGAACGCATCGACGCGGAAGAGGATGAGCTGTACGGCCCGGACAAGCGAGGGGACGAGCTGCCGGAGGGGCTGAGGCGGCGAGAGGACCGGCTGCGGGCGATCCAGGAGGCAAAGAAACGCCTCGAGGCACGGCAAGCGGAGGCGGACAAGGCCAAGGGCCGCTCGCCAGGAGACGGGCGGAAGAGTCCGCGAGGAGGCCGTCGATTCAAGCGCGAGTATGGTGTGCCGGAGGACAAGGCGCAGGACAACTTCACGGATCCTGAGAGCCGGATCATGAAGATGCAGGGTGGATACGAGCAGTGTTACAACGCGCAGCTGGCAGTCGAGGAGGAGTCGTACCTGATCGTGGCCACGGGGTTGACGAACAACGCCGCCGACAGCGGTGAGCTGGTGCCGATGATCGAGACCATCGAGGCGGTGATCGGGCACAAGCCGCAGAGGCTACTCGCGGATGCCGGCTACAAGTCGG
>CAYSHI010000361.1:0-9637 GCA_964430745.1 uncultured Acidobacteriota bacterium
GCCGCGAAAGCCGAGTTGCTCGAAGAACCCCGCCGCGGTGGTCGTCAACAGGTACACCGACTCGAGTCGCCGAACCGCCGGCCGCGCCAGCACCGCCTCCACGAGCTCGCGTCCCAGGCCGGTACCGCGAACGTCATGAGCCACGGCAACCGAGCGCAGCAGACCGAGATTGCCGAACCTCAGCAACGCTGCGCATCCCACGAGGCGGCCGTCGCCGCCGCGCGCGATCATCACCTCGGCGTTTTCGTCCGTCGGGCCCCACGCGCCCAGATCGCTATCGATCAACAACGCGGAGATTTCTTCGGTGCCGGCCGCGTCGGCTACTTCGATGTGGAACGAGCTCACGCCGTTTGTCCGGGTAGATCGACCGTTTGTGGACACTAGAAACATCCTATCGCACCGGCGGGGCGAGCTCAGTTTGCGCCGGGCCCGCGGCTCCCTGTACCTTCACCCCGAGAACCCCGCCGCCTTCAGCAGACCCGAACGCGGCGACGAATCCGGGAGGATCCATGTCCGACGAGTGCCTTTTCTGCAAGATTGCGGCCGGCGAGATCCCCGCGAACGTCGTTTACGAAGACGACGACGTGGTCGTTTTCGAGGACATCAACCCGCAGGCTCCTCACCACCTGGTCGTCATCCCGCGCGAGCACATCGCGACCCTCAACGACCTCGAGCCCCGCCACGAGGCGCTCTTCGGTAAGCTCGCGACGACGGCGACGAAGCTGGCGGCTGAGCGCGGCTTCGACAGCGCCGGCTTCCGCCTGGTGGTCAACTGCAACAGCGCCGGCGGACAGACCGTGTTCCACATACACATGCACTTGCTCGGCGGACGAAGCCTTACCTGGCCGCCGGGATAGGAAGCCCATGCCCGAAGGATTAGTTGTCGAACAGCAGGACGGCGTTCGGGTCGTGCGCATGCAATTCGGGCGCGCCAACGCCATGAACCGCGAGATGCTCGACGCCCTCGCGTCGACGCTCACGGAGGGAGAGCCCCGGCCGACGGTGCTCACCGGCGAGGGCAAGATTTTCTGCGCCGGGCTCGACCTGGTAACCCTCCACGAGCTCGGTGAGGCGGAGCTCGAGGAGTTCCTGACACGCTTCTCGCGCACGATGATCCAGGTTCTGACGACACCCTACCCGCTCGTCGCAGCGGTCAACGGCCACGCCGTCGCGGGAGGCTGCGTGCTGGCGCTGGCGTGTGACTACCGGGTCGGGGTCGAGGGCGAGTACAAGATCGGCATGAACGAGCTGTCGCACGGCCTGCCGTTGCCTGCGGTAGCCAACGAGATTCCGCGCGGCGCCCTCACGCCGCAGACCTTCCGCACCGTGGTGATGAGCGGCGTGCTCATGGAACCCGAGACCGCCCGGCAAGTCGGCATCCTGGACATGATGACCGACGACGCCGAGACCTGCGTGGCGCAGGCCTGCGCGCTCGCCCGCCAGCAGGGCAAGTCGCTGGAGGCATTCGCCGGCGTCAAAGCCGGCGTCGTCGCCCCGGTGGTCAACGCCGTCAAGGAGCTGCGTGAGCCCCTCGACAGGCGGTTCGTCGACATCTGGTTCTCCGAAGCCGTCACCCAATCGCGGAGCGCCACCATCGAAAGCCTCAAGAGCAAGAGCTAGCCGAACCGGGCGAAAGCCCTCGAAAGAGCGCCTCCGCCGTTCGCGCCGCGGGGCGCGCCCGAAAACCCCGACACCGAAGGCCGACCCGAGATGACCAGTCTCTATTCGAAAGTTGCCGACCTCCCGCTCGAAATCGACGGACACGATCTCGAATCGCTCGAGCAAACCGTGCCCAGCGGATGGGTGCGCAAGACGACCCTGGTTCGCCTGCGTGGCGCCGGCCGGGAAGGCTGTGGCGAGGACGTCATCTGGAACGACGAGGACCATCGTCTGCTGCAGACCGAGGCCCGCTTCGATCTCACCGGGACCTACACGCTCGACGAGTTCTCGCGCCGGCTCGACGAGGTCGAGCTCTTTACCGTGCCCGCATCGCGCCCCGACTACACGCTGTACCGGCGATGGGGGTTCGAGAGCGCTGCCCTGGACCTCGCCCTTCGGCAGACCGATCGTTCGCTGGCCGACGTCGTGGGTATCGAGCCGGGCGCGCTGACCTTCGTCATCTCGACGGGGCTCGGCGAACCCGCGTCGACAACTCCGCTGCGGGAGCGGCTCGCGCTGTATCCGGACATGCGTTTCAAGCTCGACCTTTCGCCGGACTGGTCGCCCGAGCTGGTGTCGGAGCTCGCGTCGATGGGCATGGTGGACACCGTCGACCTGAAGGGGCTGTACCACGGCGACTTCACCGGTCCACCACCGGATGCGGAGCAGTACCGGATGGTTGCCGAAGGGCTCCCCGATGCCTGGATCGAGGATCCGTTTCTCAACGACGCCACGCGCGAAGCGCTGTCGGACCACGTCGATCGCGTCACCTGGGACGCCAATATCCACTCCGTTGCCGACATCGCCGCCCTGCCGTTCAAGCCGCGGTGCATCAACATCAAACCGTCGCGTTTCGGTTTCATTTCGGAGCTGTTCCGCACCTACGAGTACTGCCGTGGCCAGGGGATCGTCATGTACGGCGGCGGCCAGTTCGAGGTGGGCATCGGTCGCGAGCAAGCCCAGTACCTCGCCGCCTTGTTCCACCCCGACGGGCCCAACGACATCGCACCGCTGGCGTACAACCGGCCCGACCTGCGCGACGACCTGCCCCGGAGCCCACTGCAACCCGTTCCGGACGAAACCGGCTTCGGCTGGAGGAAGTAGGCTCAGCCCGAGGCCGGAGGGCTGTCGGACCGAGCAGCGGCGTATACCGAAACATCGCGCGCGCCGGTGGCGACGAGCGCCCGCGCCGCTGCCGCGGCCGTCGCCCCGGTGGTCACGACGTCGTCCACGAGGAGAACGCGCCGGCCCGCCACCAGCCGATCGGCGCCCGCCGCAGCGACGAATGCGCCGCGCACATTGCTCAGCCGTCGCTCGCGCGCCAGGCCGACCTGGGGCCTCGTAGACCGCGGCCTGCGCAGGGCGTGAACCAGCTGCAGCGGCTGCTGATGGTGACACAGCGCGGCCGCCAAAACCGCCGCTTGATTGTGCCCCCGGCGCCAGCGGCGAACCCAGTGCAGCGGCACGGGCACCACCACATCTGCTCGACGCAGCATCCGCGAAGCCCCCGGAGCGGCGGCCATACGGGCGCCGATCATCGACCCTGCCCGCGTCACTCCCTCGTACTTCAGGTCGATGAGCAACCGGCGGGCCGATCCCGAAAAATCGGCATACGCATGCCCTTCGACGAGGGGCTCGCGAACGTCGACGGGCCGATCCTCGACGGGGAAGTCTTCGCTGCACGCCTCGCACAACAGCGGCGCCCAAGGGGCGGCCTGCACGGGCTCCGCACAAGCCCGACAGAGAGCGGGCAGAACGAGGTCGACGACCCCTCCGGCAAGACGTAGAAGCTCAGGGACACATACGAATGAGACGGCGACGGCGGCCGCGATTCCGCCCGCGATGTGTAGACGGACTCAGACGCGAGGGGCCTTGACCGTGCGATCGGTCATCGGGCGGAGCTCCTCGCTGGTATCGAGAGCGACCGTACCCCACAGCCCGCAGTCCGGGCAGCGCATCAGATAGCTGTGGTGCGTGGCTGCACACCGCTTACACACGTAGCCGGGCTCGAGCAGGTTGGAAGCCCGGATCACCTGCCGAAAACGCTCCACGGCTCCGCCGGCGTCGGCTTCGCGCGCGCTCAGTTTGGCGAGGTGGTAGGTAACGGTTGGTGAAAACTCGATCTCGTCTTCGAGCCGCTCGAGCTCCGCGCGCGCCTCCTCGATCATCTCGAGACGCGAATACAACAACGCCAGGCCGAGGCGGGCCGCACGGCCGTCCTCGCCGCTGATCGAATCAGCCGCCTGCCGGAAGGCACGAATTGCCTGTTCGGGGTCCCCGGCGTCGAAGTAATGGGTCACCAGATCGTTGAGCAGCTCGAGGTCGTGGGTTTTCTCCACGCCCTCGGTCCAGGCTTTGATGGCGCCCTCGGCATCGCCTTCGGCGACCAGTGCCCGCCCCTGGAGCAGGTAGGCAGGCACGAACTGAGGATCTTCCTTGCGCAACGCGGCGAAGATTTGCAGCGCCTTCTGACGCCCGTCCTTGGTGCCCTGATCGAGGAGCGCGCGGCCCTTTTCCAGGCGCAGGCCGCGAACGACAGCTTCCGCATCGGCCTTCAGCGCCGGGTCGCGCAACACCTTCATGTGCTTTTCCTGGGCCTCCAAGGCCTCGTCCCAGCGTCCCTGGCGCCCCAACAGCTCGCGCATGCGGGCAAACAACTCGGGGTCGCCTTTGGGATCGATCGAGAGACGTTGCTCCAGATGGCTCACGGCGCGCGCATACTCACCCAAGGCCTCGAAATCGCGCGCCAGCGCGTCGTGCACGCCCGCGTTGTCCGGCGCCAGGCCGCGCGCTCGCATGTGCATCTCGACCGCTTTTTCGAGGTCGCCCAGCGCGCGCGCGGTGTTCCCACCCTGCACCCAGGCGCCGAGGCGCTCAGGGTCGTTCTGCAGAACGCGCTCGAATCGCTCGAGGGCGACAACGTGCTCCCCGCGCACCGCTGCTGCGAGACCCGACTGGATGAGCTCGGTGTCCTCGGCCGTCTTCAGGTCGCTGCGCATGCGGCGCCAGCGCAGGAATGCGGCTTTCGAGGACAGTACGACGGTGTAGAGCAGCGTGCCGAGCACGCCCACCAGGATGGCGAGGAAGTTCACCACCCACAGCGAGGTCTGGAACTCGCGGGGTGGGAAGCCGGGCGCCCGGAACGTCACCGTGTTGGTGTTGAGGGTCGCCGTCCAGATCCCGATCGAGACGACGGCGAAAACCGTGAGCAGTGTGACCAAGCTCCGCAGTGTCATCTCGAATCCTGCCTGTCTGACCTCGAGTCCTGCCTGCCGAACAGGAAGGCCGCCCGTTCGGTAGGTCGACTAGTCTCTACCGGCTTCCTGTCGTTCCTGGCACTCAATACAGAGAGTGGCCCAAGGAATCGCCTTGAGGCGCGGCAACGGGATCTTGTCGCCGCACGAGCTGCACTCCTCGTAGGCGCCCTCATCCATGCGGCGGAGCGCCTCCTCCACGTGCAGGAGGGTCTCTCGCTCGCTGTCACTCAAGCTATAGAGGAACTCCTTGCGATAGCCCTCCGATGCCTGGTCGGCCAGGTCCTGGAGGGGCTCCGCCGTGGCCTCGCGATTGACGGTCTGTGATCGGCGATACGCTTCGTTTGCTTCGCGACGCTTCTGTTCGAGCTGTTCGCGTAGCTTTTTCTTTTCCGTTGCTCTCATCGAAACTCGAAACCTGATTCTCGGTCCGTCAATGGACCATTAGTCGGAGTCCCCACTCAGCGGCTATAGGGCAGGCCATGGATGATCGTAAAGCCCCGATAGATCTGTTCCGCGAGGAACAAACGGGCCATGTCGTGCGGAAGCGTCATGCGGGAGAGACCGAGAAGCAAGTCGGCCCGGTCGCGGACACCTTTCGCCAACCCATCGGGGCCCCCGACCACGAAGGCCAGAGTGCGCGCATCATCGTAACACTGTCGCCGCAGCAATTCTGCGAATTTCGACGATTCCATCGCCTTTCCCCGCGGATCCAGCGCAACCAGAAACAGCGGTTCGAACGGCTGCAGGCGCTTGAGCAACGCGACCCCTTGTCGCTCTTGTCGATGCTCGTCGCTGTAGTGCTTCGTGGGAGGCTCCTCGGGCACGGTGACGCACTCACAGCGTCGAAAGCGCCGGATGCGACCTACGTACTCGTCGATGCCGACGCGGGCGTACTCCGCCGACGTCTTTCCAGGCCAGCACAGCACGATCTGGGCGGTCGTTTCAGGCATCAGACGCCGTCTCAGGCACCGGCCGCCGATTCAGGCGCCGGTCGCTATCTCAGGCACCGGTCGGGTCGGTGGCGGTGCCCGCCGCCTCCGTCGGACTCTCCGGACCGTCGTGTGAGGCTGCCGAGTCATCCGCGGGCACCGGATCATCCGGCGGCATTTCCGGGCGCTCGCCGACGACGACCGGAGCATCTCTCCAAACCCGGTCGAGTTGGTAAAAATCGCGCGCCTCAGGCGTGAAGACGTTGACGAGGAAGTCGACGAAATCCACCAGCACCCAGCTCGCCTGCTCGTAGCCCTCCGTGTGCAACGGTGTCTCGCCTGCTGCTCGGAGCCTTTCCCGAATACCGTCGACGACCGCCTGGACGTGACGATCGCTGCCGCCGGTGCAAATCACCAGATAGTCCGTGAAGCTGGCGACCTCGCGAAGGTCGAGCACGAGAGCATCCACGGCCTTGAGGTCGTCGATGGCCTCGACGGCCAGAGAGACGCTGGCGGGCAGATCGGACGCCGCCTCGGGCACTCCCCGCGACGTGCTCACGAAGCCACCTTCTGAGGGATGTCGTCGTGTCGGTAGAGCCCGTGGGCGCGAAGGTAGCGCTCGACCTCGGAAGGGATCTTGTAGCGCACGCTTCCCCCGCCGGCGATGCGCTGGCGGATATCGGTCGACGAGATGTCGAGATAAACGGCATCGGACAGAAAAACCGCGCGCCCTTCCTCCGGGAAGAGGCCCGAGGGAGAGGCCTCCGTCTCGCGCAGGTCGACCACGCGCTCGCCGATCCGATCCGGGAGCTTGGCGACATCTTCGAATCCGTGGCCGGGCCGGCTGACGACCACCACGTGACACAGGTCGAGAAGTTGCTCGTACCCCTCCCATGTCTCGATTTCGAGGAAGGCGTCGAGTCCGGTAACGAACACGAGCTGTGCCTCATCGCCCATGAGCTGCTGCAACTCACGCACCGTGTCGATGCTGAAGCTCTTTCCCGACCGGTTCACCTCGATCGGCGAGGCCACGAACAACGGGTTGTGCAGGGTCGCGGCAACCACCATGGCGAATCGGTGCTTGGCGTCGGTGAGGTCCTCACGGTCCTTGTGCGGCGGCTCGTTGCAGGGCATGAAATGCATCTCGTCGAGCCCGAAGGCCTCGCGGATCTCCTCCGCGAGGATGAGATGTCCGAGATGCGGCGGGTCGAACGTGCCCCCGAAAACACCCACCCTCTTCAACGCCATGCTCTCTCTTCTCCCTTACGATCCGTCGTCTGTAGCCGCCGGCAGCTGCTCGGAGACCCAATCGATGAACCCTTCGATTCCATCACCACTGAGCGACGAAAGGGCGCAAAACGCCGCCCCGTCGCGCTCCGCCGCGAGACGCAGCGCCTCGATGGCGTCGGGCCCCGGCGCGAGGTCCGTTTTCGTGGCCACGACGATGCGCGGCCTCCCCAAGAGTACTTCGTTGTAACGTCGCATCTCGTCGCAGAGCATCTCGTAGTGCTGCACGGGGTCACCCTCGGGTGGCATCGTGTCCACCAGGACGGCGAGAGCACCCGTGCGCTCGACGTGGCGGAGGAAGTTGAGCCCCAACCCCTCGCCGCGGTGCGCACCTTCGATGAGACCGGGAACGTCGGCAAGCACGACGCTACGATAGCCCGGCAGCTCGAGGATGCCGAGATTCGGTTCCAGCGTGGTGAACGGATACGGCGCCACCTTGCCGCGGGATCCCGTGAGCCGGCCCAGTAGCGTGGTCTTGCCGGCGTTCGGGCGCCCGACGAAGCCGATGTCGGCGATGAGCTTGAGCTCCAGCTCCAGCTCGCGGCGCTCTCCCGGAAACCCGGGGTCGGCACGGCGCGGGGCCCTGTTCGTCGAAGATTTGAAGCGGGTGTTGCCTCGGCCGCCCTTGCCACCGGTGGCGACGAGCAACCGCTCGCCGTCGACCTCCAGGTCGCCGACCACATCACCCGTAGCGGTGTCCCGGACGACGGTTCCCGGCGGCACCGGCACTTCGCGATCTTCGCCCGCGCGGCCGTGGCGGTCGCTGCCCTCGCCATGTCGCCCGCGCGTCGCCCTGAAGATCTGTCCGTCGCGAAGGTGACCGAGCTGGGCATAGCTGTTGCCGGCCACGAGATAGATATGGCCGCCGTCACCACCGTCGCCTCCGCTGGGACCCCCGCGGGGCACATACTTCTCGCGTCGGAAGGCCACGCATCCGCGACCGCCGTCACCCGCATGGACCCGAATTCGTACCAGGTCGCGGAACATGGTTCTGGTCCTCGATCTTCCAGACTCACACTTCGAGCGCCGCGCGGATGATCGTGGAGAAAGAGCGGGGCGGCCGGATGGGGCTACTGAACCGGGAGCACGGAAACGAACTTACCGCGCCGGCCCTTGTCCTGGAATGTAACGACTCCGTCCGACTTGGCGAACAGGGTGTCGTCACGGCCGACACCGACGTTGTGTCCGGGCTTGAGTCGCGTGCCACGCTGGCGAACGATGATCGATCCGCCGGTGACGAACTGCCCACCGAAGCGCTTTACACCGAGTCGTTGGGAGTTGCTGTCGCGGCCATTGCGGCTGCTGCCTTGGCCTTTCTTGTGTGCCATTGTCTGATCCTCAGGAAACGACGATCTTGTCGATGCGAAGCGCCGTGTAATTCTGCCGGTGACCGATCTTGCGCTTGTATCCTTTGCGCCGTTTCTTTTTGAACGAGATCACCTTGCGGCCACGGCCCTCTTCGACCACGGTTCCGGTGACGCTGGCGCCGGCCACGTTGGGCTGCCCGACGTGCACCTTCTTGCCGTCCGCCACCAGGTGGACGTCCGCAATGGATACTTCGTCTCCAACTGACGTGGCGAGGCTCTCGACGCGAACCACGTCGCCCTCGCTCACTCGATACTGCTTTCCGCCGGTTTCAATTACTGCGTACATCTTCCTAGCCTCAAAAATGGGGGGTGGGGGTAACCGAGGTATTGTACGGGCTTGGAGCTACCGTCGGCAAGCCGGGCCCGCGGGCGCTCAGACGGGTGAAGACAAGGCGCGCGCCGAGAGGACGACCGCAGGCGTACCTCAGTACGTCGGAGGTCGGCCGACCAAGCGCAACGCTGTAATCATCCGTCTGAGCGCCCGCGGGTCAGAAACTCGTCCCCTACCGGTAGGTCGGAGCTCCCGGAGCGCCGCGGTCATCGCCGGTGACAGGAGTCATCGACCCTCCCGGGGACCGCCTTCGAGTTTGACGGTGAGGGATTCCAGGGCTCGCTCGCGTTCCTTTAAGGCTTCGAGTTGCCGGATTAGCTCGTTGATGCGGTCCTGCATGTGGGTTTGTTGCAGGCGCAACGCGGTGACCTCGGTTACGAGGTTGTGCAGCAGGTGCAGGTCGCGCTCTCGCCAGCGGTCGAGCTGCCCCGTAGCCTCGGACAACCACGCACCCTGCTCGTTGATGGCCTCGATCATCGTCGCCAGTGTGCTCTCGAGGTTCATCGTCGACCGGTAGAAGGGCCTCATCAACCGCCGGACGAGACCCAACACGCTGCCCTTGAGACCACCACTGCCGGATTCGTAGAGCGTCACCGTCGGCGATTCGTCCACACCCGGCGGCGGACTGACGATCGGCACCTTCGGCCGCACCTCCGAAGCCTCCTCGAGCCATCCTCGGGGCAGGTCCTCGCGCCGCAGCCGCGGCTCGAGCTTGGCGTCCCTCAGCTCGGCGAGCTCCTCATCGGTAAACCGAACCCCCCGCTTCGCCTCGATCGCCGCCCGCACCCGCTCCTCGAGCGCCGCCAC
>CAYSHI010000362.1:0-7470 GCA_964430745.1 uncultured Acidobacteriota bacterium
ACGAGGTTGTTCTCGAGGATGTTCGATCGCGCGAATGCGCGCAGGACCGCCATCGAGACCACCGCCGCGGGAATCGATGCCGACACCGTCATGCCGGCGAACAGGCCCAGGTAGGCGTTGGCGCCCGCCAGTACGACGGAGAGCAGAACGCCGAGGAAGACGGCCTTGACGGTTATCTCCGGCAGTGTCGTCGAAGCCGGTATTACCGGCTGTTCTTCAGCCGTGTGTGCCTGTGAAGCGTCGGATGCTGTATGCGACACGAACCGCCTCCTTGCGGACGAAGACCCCCGGCGGAGCATCGACGGGATCTTCAAGGGTCGACGCGGCGCCTGAACGTGCGCACGCTAGCGAATGGTGCCCGATACTTCAAGCCGCGTGGGCCTACGAGAGCGCGTCGAGCAGGGTGCGTACCGCGTCCCGCAGGGCGGCGTCGATTCGGTAGATACCGCCCTCGTCGCCGACCGTGGCGTAGGTCTGCGTGCGCGCCGCGAACGTCGGCAAATCGGTGAGCTGATCCTCGGGGACATCGGCGCCGACGCCGACGTCCGCAACCGGTGTGGCGTCCATGAAGGCGCGCACACGCAGGGCGGATCCGGCGAGCCCGTAGGGGGCCGGGTCGACCCGGTCGTCGCCTTCGGGCTCCGCCACGACTCCTTGCATGTCCAGGTAGTTGAGGCGCCACAGCAGATCGTCGACGGCGGTGTTTTGCTCAGGGGCCAGCGGTACGCCGGCTCGGGCCCAGCTACCGTCCTCGGCGCGGTCGATCTCGAGGGTTTCGTCGTCGGCGATCACCTCGATCCGGGTCAGCTCCGACTGACCGAAGCTGACCAGTGTCTTGGAGCGCAGCGCGAAAAGATCGACATCGATATCGTCGAGATCATCTTGCGCGATGACGAACACCGTCGGTTCGCCTTCGACGCGCAGATAGCGGGCGGCGACGGTCGCCGGCTCGTCTCCCGCTTCGTCACCGGTTTCGTCTTCGCTCTCGGTAGCTGTGGCTTCGCCCGCCGCCGTACCGGCAACCTCGGTGGCGGCGCCGATCAGCAGCGTGACCGTCTCGGCGGGGACGCCCTCGCCGGCATCCTCGCCCGGAAGCGCCTCGAGCACGAACGAGACCCGCGCATCCGGTTGGCCGAAACCGAAACGTGCTTCGTCCGCGGAACCGGTGGGGAACTCGCGCGTACGCAAATCGAGCGCGGCCGTGAGCATGGCCGACGCGGTGGCGGCGTCACCACTGAGCGGTCGCGGGGCAGTCAGCTTCCAGTCGACGCCGTCTTTCTCGATGCGCATCGGCGCCCCCTCGGCGGCGATCTCGATGGCCTCCACGCGATCCCGCGCGAAGTCGACGATGGCGCGATTGCGCATGGCGTCGGGCGATTCGGGAAGCTCGTTGACGACGTTTGTCGGAATGATCATCACCGCGTCGCTGCCCTCTCGACGCGCGTAGCGACCGGAGGGTTCTTCGGACGAGCCGCCGATCAGCAAAGTCAGTGAGCTGGACTCCTCCGTCCACAACCGCACGGTGATCTCGGGGTCGTCGAGCCCGAATTCCGCAATCTGCTCCTCGCTCGGCTCGTCGGTGGCGAAGGCGACGGCGTTGCCGGTGCGTAGGCGCTGGAGCAACGACGACACCGTATCGGCGTCCGCACGGGCCTCGAGGGGCGCGCTCAGCATCCAGCGGTTGATGCCGTCACCGAGGTCGGGCTGGCGTTCCACGGTGACGTCCGCGCCGTCGCGTGCGAGCTCGACGCGGCGAACATCAGCGTCCGTGAAGCTCAGAATACTCCGCTCTCGCAGGTCGTAGAGCGTTTTGTTGGCGGTGTCCTTGAGGCTCGACCCGGTGGTGTAGACGGTTTCGTCTTCGCCGGTGCGGACAAAGACGTTGAAGCCCACGGGGGTACCACCGCCGAAGGCGATCGAGCGTGTGCCGCCGTCTGTGAGGTTCAGGGTCACCGACAGCTCCGGCTCCGCCAGACCGAAGCGCCCGAGGTCGTCAGGCGTCTCGTCGATGATGCGCTCGTGGTTGGCCGATTGCAGCGCGCTGACGATGCTGTCGGCGGCCGTTCCGTCCGCGGCCAGGTCGTAGGGGGCGGTGATCCGCCAGGTATCGTCGACGCGAGAGAGCGAGATGTCGGCCTCCGGGGTATCGATCGTCATCCCGGAGACATCCCCTGATTCGAAGCTCAGCAGGCGCTCGGCGACGGCTTCGGCGGCCTCGCGTTCCTCGGCGCCGCGGAACTCGAGGAAATACACCAGCGCACCCATGATCACCACGACGACTGCCATGATGGCGGTGTTTCGCATGCGCACGGTCAGGGCCCTCCGGTCAGCGCCGTCGTCGCCACCAGATCACCAAGCCGGCCAGCAGGACCAGCTCCGGTAGCAGCAGGACGGTCAGGTAGAAGACGCTCCAGCCCTGTTCACCGGTGAGGGAGATCCGCGAGGCGCGTCGTGCGCGCGGGCGGATGGCGATGCTCTCCTCGGCGCCGCCGGTCAACCAGCCCACCATGTTGAGCGCCAGGTCTTCGTTGAACAGCAAGGTCAGGCTGCTGTTGCTCACCCACTCGGCGTCGCCGACGACGACGATCCGACCCTCCAACCCGGGTGGTGGAGTGTCGGCGGAGGCGGTCTGCGCGGCGTCCGCGGCGGGCGTTGTCGCCTCCGCGGGGGCTCCGGATTCGGTGGAGTCGCCGCCCTCTTCGTTCTCGGCGTCGCCCGCCCTGTCCGCGGCGGGCGTGCCCGGAGCGGTTTCGATGGCCGGCGCGGTCCAGTTCAGAGCGTTCGCCGTCAACGTCGCCGCGACGGCGACCGATACCGGACCGGGCTCGTCGCCTTCCGGATCGACCTCGCCCGTCTCGAAGACCTGATCGACGCTGGTTTCCGCCCACGAGGCGCCGCTGGTGCGGGCGAGCTCGGTGACGGTGATGCCGTCCGGCGACTCCTCTGCGGGCGTTACCGAGCGGGCGATGCGAAAGAGGGTGTTCTGGTCGAACTCGCTGGTAATCGGGTGAAAGCCGTAGTCGGAGACTACGGGCTCGACGCCCACCGAGGGGCCGGCGAATAGCTGCACCACCTGGTCGATGACGACGTTATCGCCGACGACGATGCCTCGTGTCTCGAGCATCGGCAGCAGCTCGGCGCTCATGCGCGGCTCGATCATGAACAGGGCGCGGCCGCCACGGTCGAGATAGCGCTCGAGCGTGGCGATCTCGCTGCCGAGGAAAGGCCGTTGGGGCCCGGCAACCACGAGCAACGATGAGTCGGCGGGCACGTCCGGCACCGTGGCGAGGAACAGAGGCGACACCTCGGCGCTTTCGTTCTCCAGCGAAGCCGCGAACTGGCCAAGGCCGTCGGGGGTGTCGCGCGCTTCGAGATCGGGCTCGCCGTGGCCGGTGGTGAAGTAAATGCGCTTCACCTCCGCCCCTGCCAGGCGAATCAACGCGTTGGTCAGGGCTTCCTCGGAGGCCTCCGTGATACGTGTCGATTCCTCTCCGAGCACCGCCACGAGCGTGCCGAATTGCGTGACCTCGTATTGCTGGGCCAGTTCCGGGCGCTGTTCGGGGTCGACCATGCGAAACGAAAAACGGTCCGAACCGGCGGCGTAGCCCTCCAGGAGTCGTTCCGCCGCCATTCCTTCGTTCTCACGGAAGAAGGCGATCACTTCGACGTCCCCGTCCAGGCCGTCGAGAAGCGCGATGGTCTGCGGGGCGATGGAGAACATCCCCTGTTCCGTGGCGTCGTAGCGAAACGGATTGCGCGCCGCCATGAAGTTGACCATGACGATCACCGCTATGGTCAGCACGGTGTACACGACGGTATTGGTGGCGTACTGCGTGCGCCGCCCGCTGACCGATTCGCGCAACGTCTCGATGTGCGTGAACACATACAACGCCAGCATCGAGAGGCCGCCGATCAGGTGGATCAACACGTAGAGCGAGTTCCACACGCCGCCCGTCACGCCGGCGAGAAGACCGAACGTTATCAAGATGAGCCCGAACAGGCCGAACGATCGATAAGAGCTCATGGTCGGCTACCTCCAGCGCAGTGATTCGAGCGATCGCTGGCTCAAGAAGAGCGCGATAGCGATGACGCTGAGGAAGTAGATAACGTCGGTGCTGACGACCAGCCCCTCGACCAGGGGCTGCAGATGCTCGGTGAGCGACAGGTACCCGAGCACGGCGCCGGCCGTCTCGCCGACGGTGTTCGCCGGCCAACCGATGGCGAAGAACAGCAGCAGGATCACGAACGAGGACACCGCCGCGACGATCTGGTTGTCCGTCAGGGTCGACGTGAACAACCCGAGAGCCACGAACGACAGACCCACCAGCAGGATGCCAAGATAACCGGTGACGATCGAGCCGATCTCGGGATCACCGTAATACAACAGGATGCCCGGATACACGAGCGTCGCGGCGAGCAGCACGGTGAAGAAGAGTCCGGCGCCGAGGAACTTGCCGAGGGTGATCTCCAGCGTCCCGATCGGCGAGGTCAGCAAGAGCTCGTCCGTGCCTTGAGCCCGCTCCTCGGCGAACAAACGCATGGTCACCAGCGGCATCATGATCAGGAAGATGATCACCATGTTTTGCAGCAGCGGCGCCATCACCATGTCGTTGAGGTTGAGTTGCTCCATGAGCTGAGGCTGCTGGTACTGGGCGTAGATCGACACGTAGGTCGAGAACTGCACCAGGTAGATCCAGAAGAACCAGCCGCTCAGCAAGAGGAAGCCGGCCAGCACGACGTAGGCGATCGGCGAGACGAAGTAGTTGCGGAGCTCCCGGTAGGCGACTGCCCAGATGTTCGTCATCGTGAGGGCTCCTCGCTCGACGGAGACTCGTCCGCTCCCTCATCGCCGGTAGCCATCTCCTGCAAGCCGGGGGCGTCGAGCGCGGTGACCTCGAGGAAGTAGGACTCGAGATCGTCCGAGGCGGTCAGGGTTTCGAGGCTGTCCTCGGCGACGATGCGGCCCCGGGCGATGATCACCACCTTGTCGCAAAGCTGGGTCACCTCGGGAAGGATGTGCGTGCACAGGATCACGGTTCGGTCGTGAGCCAGGCCGCGAATCAGGTTGCGGATCTCGATGATCTGCTTGGGGTCGAGCCCGATGGTGGGCTCGTCGAGGATCAGCACCTCGGGGTCGTGCACGAGGGCCTGAGCGATCGCCACGCGCTGCTTGTACCCGCGCGAGAGCGTCGAGATCGTCTGGTCGGCGACATCGTCGGTCATCGTCGCCACCAACGCGCGGTCGATCGCTGCGGGGCGGTCGCGTTTGGCGACTCCCTTGATGCGGGAGACGAAGTCCAGGTAGGACCGCGGCGTCATCTCGCGGTACAGCGGCGGTGTCTCCGGGAGGTACCCGATCGAGCGGCGTACCTTCCTGGACTCCTCGAACACGTCGTGTCCGGCGATGCGCGCCGTTCCGCTGGTGGCCGGCATGTAGCCGGTGAGGATGCGCATCGTCGTCGTCTTGCCGGCGCCGTTCGGGCCCAGGAAACCGAGCACCTCGCCGCGCGCGGCGGAAAACGATACGTCTTGGATGGCGGCAAAGCCGCCGTAGAACTTCGTCAGGCAGTCGACTTCAACCATGTTTCACGGTTTCTACGGGGAGGACCGGAACACCTCGGAGCGGGCGAGCCGGGCGGTGGAGTCGATCAGGATGGTGAAACTGTCTTCTCCAATCCGGGTCGGAGTTTAGCAAAGGGCTCCGGGGTCGACAATGTTGGCAGCGCAGCCAGTACAATCAGCGCATGAAGATCTCGAAAATGGGCTCACCCTGGGACTTGGCCCTCGCGGGCGCATGCGTCTTCGTCGCGGCGACGCACTTCGCGCCGGCGTCCATGGGATGGCTCGAGCTCGCCGGCGCCGCCTTGCTCGCGGGCGTGGTGTTCCTCTGGTATCAGCAGCGCCTCGTCGGCGACGGCGCCGACGAATACTCCAAGTTGCAGACGGCCGCGTTCGCCGTGCAAGTGCTCTGGTTGACATTGCTGTACGACATGGCGGCCGGCCTGCTGAGCCTGCCGGAGGCGCTTCTCGAGCCGCTCAACGCGGTACTTCTCGCCGTCGGCGCCGCGGCGCTCGCGGTGTCGGTTCTGGTGGCGCTCGATCTCGCGCTGGTACGGCGTGCGGCGCAGTTCTGGCGCCTCGGCGTGTTGTTCGCCGGCGTCGCCATGCTCACCCAGGCGGGGCTCTCCGCGCCCGCGGCGGCGATGCTGCCGCTCGGCTTCACTGGATTGCTTCTGGGCCTGCTGGCGCCGATGGGTTGGTTGATCACCATGGAGGGCCGGCAGCGGATCGCCGTCCTGCTCGGTGGCGTGCTCGCGGTTGTGCCGCTGTTCGCGGCGACGATCATGTTCGTGAACCGCTCCGTCGACGTCCCTTCGGCGAGCGGGCCGTCGGACGCCGCGGCGGCGCCGGTTGCGAGCGTCCCGCCCGACCCGTTGTCCCTCTTCATCGGCGGCACGTCTTTGTTCACCCTTTGCTTCGTTGTCTTGTTGCTGGTGCGCGCTGCGCAGGCGCTGTCGGGCGCGCGGCTCTACGAGCGCAAGGTGCAGGAGCTCGACGCGGTGTACGACTTCGGTCTGACGATGACGTCGGCCATCGATCCGCAGGAGTTCCAGACCGCGGTTCTTCGCTCGCTGCAGCGGATCGGCGCGCCCGATGTCGTGGCGCTGGTCGAGCCGGGCAAGGATGCTCACGTTTCGTTCAGCCTGCTGCGCTCCGACGCCGCCGGGGACCATATCTATCGCCACCAGACGCGCGCCGCCTGGCCGGATCTCTCGATCCGCTTCGGTGATCGCCGTCCGCTCGCCATCGCCGACCACGGGCGCGGACAACAGAGCGTCCTGCCGCGTATTTGGGAGCCGGCGACGGGCTCGTCCGTGATCGTCCCCGTGCTGTCGCCCGAGGGGGCTCCGCGAGCCCTCTTGATCGCCGGCAAGCACGAGGCCCACGCCTTCAAGCAGTCGGAGGTCAGGAGCCTTTCGGGGTTTGCCAACCAGGTGGGCCTGGCGATGGAGCACGCCCGGCTTCTGGTCGAGATGGTGGAGTCGGAACGGCGCAAGAACGAGCTGGAGTTCGCCCGGCAGATGCAGATGGACCTATTGCCCCAGGAGCCTCCCAACGTGGCCGGCCTGGAGATCGCCGACCGCTCCAATCCCGCCACCGAGGTGGGCGGCGACTATTTCGACTATCTGCACCTGCCCAGCGGGCACCTCGGCGTTGTCTTCGGCGACGTTGCCGGCCACGGCATGACGGCCGGGCTGATCATGGCGATGGCGAAGAGCGCCGTGCACACGCAGGTCCGTGCCGACGGGCGACCGGGCCAGTTGCTGCCGCGCCTCGGCGAGGTGCTGCTGGAGATGTCGGCGCCGAACCAGTACATGACCATGGTGTTCGCGGAATTCGACCTCCCGGGGCGCCGTCTGTCGTATCTCAACGCCGGGCATCACTTCCCCCTGCACTACCGGGCGCGCA
>CAYSHI010000363.1:0-4087 GCA_964430745.1 uncultured Acidobacteriota bacterium
TGTGGCGACGAGACCGTGACGAGTTCAAGGAGCGGCGACGCAGGCGATGCTTGGGTATCGTCGAGGAGCGGCGACGCAGAAATCGGCGCGGTCTCGTCGCCACCCGAAGGGCGGGCAGGATTTGCGCGTGGTATCGGCGTCCGAACTCGTCGACGATGTCTACACATCGCCTTCCTCGTCCCTCCTTGATCTCACCCGCAACTCCTGCCCGCAAAAGTGAAGACAATAGTGACGCGGCACACTAGTGTTTTGTCCCAGGAACAACTTTACTATTTAGATCCACCGGCATAGGCTCTCTCACAACGAAAGGAGCGAGCCCATGCCCCGAGGTCGACCACGCCGTGAGCTGACGCTGTCGGACGCCGAGAAGCAGGAACTCATCGCGATCACACGCTCTCGCTCGATGCCGCAAGCGCTGGCGACTCGTGCACGCATTGTGTTGCTGGCCGTCGAAGGCCACACCAACACGGCCATCGCCAAGCAGCTCCAACTCTCCCGGCCCACGGTCGGAATCTGGCAGAAGCGCTTCTTGTCCCAACGGCTTCCCGGCCTGTACGACGAGCCCCGTCCCGGGGGGCCACGATCGATCGCCGACGAGCACGTCGCCACTCTCATTCGCAACACGCTCAACACCAAGCCCAAGGACGGTACCCACTGGACATGTCGGTCCCTGGCTGCTGAAACCAATCTGTCGAAGTCCACCGTGCATCGGGTCTGGAAAGCCTTCGGCCTTCAACCCCATCGGCAAAAGCATTTCAAGATCTCCACCGACCCCTTCTTCGTCGACAAGGTCCGAGACATCGTCGCTCTGTATCTGAATCCCCCGGACAATGCCGTTGTGCTGTGTGTCGATGAAAAGAGCCAGATCCAAGCTCTGGACCGCACCCAACCGATCCTGCCTCTCGGACTCGGGTACGTCGAGGGAATCACCCACGACTATGTCCGTCACGGAACCACAACCTTATTCGCCGCTCTCGACATCGCCTCCGGACAGGTGCTGACCGACTGCAAACGCCGGCATCGTCACCAAGAGTTCCTCCAGTTCCTCCGCGCTATCGATGCGTCCGTCCCGCCAACACTCGATGTCCATCTCGTCGTGGATAACTACGCGACCCACAAGCATCAAAAGGTCCGTCGCTGGCTCGCCGCTCGCCCCCGCTTCCACGTCCATTACACCCCGACCTACGCCTCTTGGCTCAACCAGGTCGAAATCTGGTTCAACATCATCACCCAGCGCGCCATCCGCCGCGGCACCTTCCGTAGCGTCCCGGACCTGATTGCGAAAATCGACTCCTTCGTCCTCCACTACAACCGCCACTGCCGCCCCTTCGCCTGGACCGCTACCTCCGATTCCATCCTCACGAAGATCGAGCGACTTTGTAAAGCTGTTGCTGGGACAGGACACTAGGAGGGTGGTGCCCAATAGTCGACGACCCGGCCGCCGGCACCGTGGCCGGGCGACGGAACTTCGATGCGCCGAGTTACCGCGCCCTGCTAGTGTTCGGTGTGCGAGGCACGAATCGCTCTTCGAGGGTGCAAACTTGTTCTCCTTCCAGCCGGTTACGACTTCGACCGGGTCGACGTGTGGGCCGTTGCTCCGCGTCGCTGCCTGCGCCATCGCGGCAAGTATGTTGGTGGCCTGCGGCGGAGCGCGACCCGCCGACTCGAACGACACGGCGCCGGAAGACGCCCCCAGCGGGGTGGTGCCGCCCGCGGTGGTGCCGAGCACCGCCGCTGTCGAGGCTGCCGAGGCCCTGCAATCCGGCCCCAACTTGCTGATCGTCACGATCGACACCCTCCGCGCGGACCACGTCGGCGCGTACGGCTATGGCGACGCCGAAACCCCATTCATCGATGGCCTTGCCGCCGAGGGCATCCGCTTCGACCAGGTTGCCAGCACGGTACCCATTACCTTGCCGGCACACGGCTCGATCATGACCGGGCAGGTTCCGGCGCACCACGGCGTGCGCGACAACGGCCACTACCTGATCGACGACGACGTGACGACGATCGCCGAAGTGCTGCAGGATACCGGCTACGCGACCGGCGGTTTCGTGGCCGCGTTCGTTCTCGACTCCCGTTTCGGCATCTCGCGGGGCTTCGACACCTACACGGACTTTCGCGGCGCGGAGTCGGAGGTCGGAGCGGACCGCGTCATCAACTTCCAGCGACGCGCCGATGAGGTCATCGACGACGCGATCGCCTGGCTTGACGAGCGCCGCGGGCCGTACTTCGGCTGGGTCCATCTGTACGATCCCCACACGCCGTATGAGCCCCCCGAGCCGTTCGCCGGCCGCCACCGTGGACGGCCGTACGACGGCGAGATCGCCTACACCGACCAACAACTGGGGCGTCTCCTGCGCTATCTCGATGAGTCGGGTCGGGCTCGCGACACCCTGGTGATGCTGACTGCAGATCACGGCGAGGGACTTGGCGAGCACGACGAGTCGTCGCACACGTTCTTCGTCTACGACTCCACGATCCGTGTGCCGTTGATTCTGCGCGCCGATGGGCTGCCCGCCGGTCTCGTGGTCGATGGGCAAGCGAGCCTGGTCGACCTGTTGCCCACGTCGCTGGCGCTGCTCGGCATCGAAGACCCCGACCGTGCGCGTCGCGATGGACAGGATTTGAGGGCGCTCATTACTGACCCCGCCGCCGCGGGCAGCGCGGCGTACTCCGAGAGCTTGGTGCCCCTCCTCACCTTCGGTTGGAGTGAGCTGCGGGCGTTGCGGGCCGATGGCTACAAGTACATCTCTGCGCCTCGCCCGGAGCTCTACGATGTGCGCGCCGACCCCGGTGAGCTCGATAACCTTGCGAGCCGAGCTCCGGATCGTGCCGCCGCGATGGGTGCGACTCTCGACGCGATGGTCGATGGCGACGAGGTGCTCGGGGTGGCCATCGGCAACGTGGTCGCCGATGCCGAGACCCTCGACCGCCTCCGCGGTCTCGGCTACATCGGCGGCGGCGCCAGCCCGGCGACGACCGATCGTGGCGTCGATCCGAAGGACAAGATCGGCGTCTACGAATCGTTTACCGGTGGTCTCGAGCGGGCGACGGACGCGGTGCGGGCCGGGCAGTGGGAGATGGCGGAGCGACAGCTCCGCGAGCTCGATCGCATAGCTCCTGACCAGTTCATGGTGCAGCACTACTTGGGTCGGGTGGCGCTCGGCCGCGGCGACGCGGCGTCGGCAATCCAGCGACTGGAGCGATCTCTGGCGCTGAACCCGTCCTTTTACAGCCCCACGTATGTCGAGCTCGCCAAGGCCTACCGCCGCAGCGGGCAGGCTCCGCGCGCCATCGAACTGCTCGAGGAGGCCGTTGCCGCGCATCCCGACGACTTCGCCGTAAGGTTCAACCTCGGTTACCACTTCCAGGCGGCAGGCAGGCTCGACGACGCGCTGCTCGCCTATCAACAAGCTGTCGAGTTGGAGCCGCGGGACGCACAGCTACTGAGCAATCTTGCCAGCACGCACCTGGCACGCGGCGACCCGCAGGAGGCGCTGGACGTGATGCGCACGGCGCTCGAGGTCCGGCCCGACGACGGCCGCACGTGGGGCAACGTCGGGATGGTCCTGGGGGCTACCGGCCGGTTTCCGGAGGCCGAACAGGCTTTCCAACGGGCGATCGAGTTGCTTCCCGACGAAGCGCCGCTGCACTTCAATCTGGGGCTCGCCCTGATGCGCCAGGGAAAGAACGCCGAGGCCATCACGGCGATGCGTCGAGCCCTGGAGATCGACCCCGACATGGCGCCGGCCCGCCAGGCGCTGCGGGCTCTCGGGGGCGGCTAGACGCGGCGTCTGGACGACGAACCGGACGCCGGCACCGTCGCCGGGCGACGGAACTTCGATGCGCCGGGTTACGTAACGGCACTCCAGGGCAATCGCCGTAACTTCGGTCTGTCGTTTCGATAGAGTGGGAGCATCATGTTCGGGAAGCTGCGCGGAATACTAGGTGGCGAGGGCGACGGCGGGAGCGATTTCGCCAGCGTCAGGCAGGGCTTCGGGCCGGAAGGGGAGACGTTTGCCGGAGCGTTGATACGGCTCGAGGGAATCGGCAAGGCCTTCGTCATCGACAGCGAGGTGACGAC
>CAYSHI010000364.1:0-21363 GCA_964430745.1 uncultured Acidobacteriota bacterium
ATCGCCTGCGTCGTGCCGCCTCGCATCTGCCCCCACGGTGCCCGTAACGGCACCCCCGGGAGTTCTTCAGCACCCTGCTAGGGACACAGAACCTGTTCCACTGTTTGCTTGCTATCGAATCTCCAGGTCGCCGGCCGCGTCAAAGCCGAAGTAGGGGGGTGCCGGGCTGAAGGCCGATGCGGGGCCGCCGGCGTGCACGCCGCGGCACCGTCGCCCAGGTGCACTCCGCCGAGCCCGTCGAGCAGGTAGTAGCCGCCGCCCGGCCCGAGCTCGATGTCCCGTGCAATGTCGACGCCGAAGTATGGCGTGTCGGGGGTGATGCCGCTGGCTCCACCGCCACCGTGTACCCCGCCGAAACCGTCGAGGCACCAGTAGTGGCGACGCTTCGCGGATGGGAGGCTGTCCGGCACGGAAATCTACGACAGCACGGTCCGATTCAATATAGGGAAGCGGTTGGCGACTGTCCAGGGGTGATGCCCACGGCAACGTGTTTGCGTGCCCAACAGCCTGTCGGTCGACGTACGCAGGACCGTCGATGAGGGGCGCTGTGTCGTCCTGCGCAGCCCGGCGCAGGAATGCCGGTACGGAAAACACCACGGGTGGTCACCGCCGCCGACGTAACGCCGCCGCAACCCGATCAGCGTAGCCCGTCGTCGTCGAACCACTTGGTGAAGATGTCCGACCAGGTTTCGACACCGTGTTCGGAGGCCGGTCGGCGGCCCTGTTCGGCGGCGCCGTCGTCGCTCATCGCGGCCTCGAGGTCAGCCCACTCCGGCGGATCGATTCCCTGCAGGTGCTCGACGAAATAGTCGAAGCGCTTGTGCTGGCCGTAGTCACCACCCGAGGTGTGCCCGGCGCCGGGAATCACCAGCAGGTCGAAGGGTTTGTTCGCCTTGATGAGCGCGTCGACGACCTGCATCGTCGACGCGGGGTCGACGTTGGTGTCGAGTTCGCCGACGATCAGCAGCACGTCGCCCTCCAGGCGCCATGCGTTGTCGACGTTCGACGACTCGGCATAGTGCGGACCGATGGGCCAGCCCATCCACTGCTCGTTCCACCAGATCTTATCCATGCGGTTGTCGTGACAACCGACGGCGGAGACGGCGACGTCGTAGAAATCCGGATGGAACAGCAATCCGCCGAGTGAGCTTTGCCCGCCGGCCGAGGTGCCGTAGATACCCACGCGGCTGGTGTCGTAGTAGGGATACTGCGCCGCCACGGCCTCGTGCCAGAGGATTCGGTCCGGAAAGCCGGCGTCCTTGAGGTTCATCCAGGCGACGTCGTGAAAGGCCTTGGAGCGGTTCGACGTGCCCATGCCGTCCATCTGCACCACGATGAAGCCGAGCTCGGCGATCTCCCGCATGCCGTTGTACGCCTGGAACGACTTGGGAACGAACGAATCGTGTGGGCCCGCATAGATGTACTCGATGACCGGGTAGGTTCGGTTCGGGTCGAAGTCCGTCGGGCGGAAGATCAGGCCCCAGATGTCGGTCGTGCCGTCCCGACCCTTGGCGACGAAAACCTCGGGTGCCTCCCACCCGGCATTCACGAGGGAGTCGATGTCGCCGCGCTCGACCTCCGTCACCAACGACTGGTCGCTGCTGCGGCGCAGCTCGGCTACCGGCGCCATGTCGATGCGCGAGTAGCGGTCGACGTAATACTGCTTGTCGGGCGAGAAGGCCACCTCGTGATGGGCGTCGGCGGAGGTGAAAGTGGTCAGGCCCGCGCCGTCGAAGTCGATCCGATAGGCATGCTCGAAGTACGGATCCTGACCCTCGATCATGCCGGAGGCGATGAAGTAGATCTGCTGGTTCTCCTCGTCCACGTCGACCACCTCGCGCACCGGCCACGCGCCTTCGGTGATGCGGTGAGCTACCTCGCCGGTGGCGCCGTCGTACATGTAGAGGTGGTTCCAACCGTCGCGCTCCGACATCCAGATCATCCGCTCGCCGTCGTTCAGATCGTGGCGGAACTTCTTACCCGAGTAGTGAAAGAAGGTCTCCATCTGCTCCGTGACCAACGCGCGCGCGGCGCCGTCGGAAGCGTGGACCTCGATGACGCGGAACACCTGGTGGCCGCGCTGGTTGTACTCGAAGGTGACCGCGCTCGAGTCATCACGCCAGACGAGCCGCGACATCGCGTACGCGTTCGGAAACAACGCGTCGTCGACGTCATGCTGCGTACGGGACGCGACGTCGAAGATCACCGGCATGTCTTTGTCGAGCCGGTCGCCGGGCTTGGTGTATTCGCGTGTCCAGTGCTTCGGCTGCACCTGATCGTCGGGCGATGACTCGATGTAGGGAATCTCGCGCACGTGGCCGGGCCGCACCCGGTAGGCCGCGATCTTGGCCGAATCGGGCGACCATACGATCGACGAGAGCTCGTAGGCTTCGCCCTCGGAGCCGTCCATGCTCAGGCGGATCAAGTCGTCGGAGCCAACCGTGCGGACAGCGACATTGAAGTTGTCGATGAGCGCTTCCCAGGCGCCGTCGGGTGAGACGCGCGGTTCGTCGCCGGCCGGGCCGCGCCCACCGGAACCGCGTCTCACCGGCCTCCCGGTCGATTCGCAAACGTAGGTTGCGAGGTCGCAGGTCCAGGTCGTTCCCTCGAGAGGGAACTCGATCGCAGATTCGTCTTCGACAAACTCGAAGGTACGGAAGGGCAGGCTGATCGCCGTGTACGGTTCCTCCGCGTCTTCGGAAAGCGCCGTGGCAACACGCTCGTGGTCGAAGGCCGGCTGCTTCTGCAGCGCTCCGGCGTCGAAGAGAACGAACTCGTTGCCGCCGAGCACCGACTTCCGGTACCAGAACCGCCCCGTCTCTCCGATCCAGTTGGCGGCTTCGGGGATGTCCGCAGTCAGCCCGTCGAAGCGATCACGCAACCCCATGGCTCGTTGGTAGTCGGCGATCGTTCCCTGAGCGAGGACGGTTGTCGGCAGCGTGAGCACAAAGGCGACGATCACGGCGGTCGAGACGATACGCGGGAGCTTCATCGACTTTCCTCCTTGGTCGGGTTTGTACCTGGCGATTCTAGGTTTCTCGGCGCCTCGGCTCCAGGACCTCGCGTGACTGGGGCGCGCACCGGAGGTCTGTTACCGTAGCGACGTGCCGGTCCCGCCGCGCTCTCCCGCGACTGAGCTCCCCGCTAATCGCCGGCGACGTATCGCCGAGGGAAGAGGATCACGATGGGTGACAGCTTCGGGCAGGATCTTCGCTACGCGATGCGGGCGCTGTGGAAAGCACCAGGGTTTGCCGCCATCGCGGTTCTCACCATCGGCCTGGGGATCGGCGCCAACACTGCCATCTTCAGTGTCGTTCGGGCCGTTCTCCTGCGGCCGCTGCCCTACAGCGAGCCCGATCGCCTTGCCTTCGTGTGGGCCGACCTGACCATACGCGGGGTTAAGAACTGGCCCATTTCGCCGCCGATCCTGCAGGACTTTCGCGACCAGGCCGAGAGCTTCTCGGGCTTTGCCGGCATCGTCACCGGGCAAACATCGTTGACGGGAGACGAGGGCGACCCGATGCAGGTCGAGCAGGGCAACATCACGCCCGACATGTTCTCGCTGCTCGGTGTGGCGCCGTTTCTAGGTCGCGATTTCACAGCGGATGATGCGGCGCCGATCGGGGCCAACGCCCAGGGCCAGCCCAACCAGGCGCCGCCGCAGTCGGTAATGCTGAGCTACGGACTGTGGTCCACGCGCTTCGGTGCGGACCCGGAGATTCTCGGGCGCTCGATCAACATCGGCGGCGGTACCGCCGAGGTGATCGGCGTGATGCCGTCCGACTTCAAGCTGCTCGTCCCGCCGGACACGGGGTTGTCGCCGAACGTCGATTTGTGGTTGACCCCGCGTTTCAATGTGGCCACCTGGCCGTCGCGCGCCAACGTCGTGTGGAGTGTCATCGGTAGGCTCGAGCCGGACGCGACCCTCGAGCAGGCGCAAGCCGAGATGGACGCGATCGCGGCAAGACAACGCGAAATGGACTCGATCCACGAGACCGTCGGCTACGAGCTCGAGATCATCCCCATGCAAGCGGACATCACCGAGCAGGTGCGGCCGATGTTGCTGGCGCTGCTCGGCGCGGTCGGGTTCGTCTTGCTGATCGCCTGCGCCAACGTCTCCAACCTGCTGCTGGTGCGGGCCCAGTCGCGCGAGGGCGAGATCGCCATCCGGGCGGCATTGGGCGGAGGGCGCTGGCGGTTGATGCGGCAGATGCTCACGGAAAGCACCATTCTGGCGTTGCTCGGCGCGGTCGTCGGCCTGGCGTTGGCGCGCGGTGGAATCGCACTTCTGCTTGCCTTCCAACCGGCGGAGTTTCCTCGCGTCGACACGGTTGCCATCGATCTGCTCGTGATGGGTTTCACGCTTCTGGCGGCATTCGCGTCGGTGGTGGTCTTCGGCATGATTCCGGCGCTGCAGGCCTCGAATCCGCAGCTTGCCGACACCCTGAAAGACCGTGGACGCTCCTCGGCGCTGGCTCAGCAGAAGCTCTTTCGCAACGGCGTTGTCGTGGTCGAGGTGGCCCTTTCGGTCGTCCTGTTGATCGGCGCCGGGCTCATGGTGCGCAGCTTCGTCGAATTGCAGCGGGTGGATCCCGGTTTCGACGCCGCCAGCGTGCTCACGTTCCGCGTGCAGTTGCAGGGGCAGCGTTACGGTGCCCCGGAAGCGAGGGCCAATTTCCAGCGCGAGCTCAAGGAGCGCCTGGAGGCATTGCCGGGCGCCGTCTCCGCCAGCGCGGCGGCCCCGATACCCCTGCAGGGTGTGCTGAACAGCGGCCGCTACGGAACCGAAGAGGCACTCACCGACGAGACCGCCTACGGCCAGGCCGATTATCGGATCGTCACCTCGGGCTACTTCGAGACCATGCAGACCCGGCTGCTCGCCGGACGGGTATTCAGCGAGTCGGAGTTCAACGACCCGGGTCACGAGACCGTCATGGTCGACGCCAAGCTGGCGAACATCCTCTGGCCTGACGAGGATCCCGTCGGACGGAGAATGCTGATCCGGATCCAGACGGTCGATCCTCAGTGGGTCGAAGTGGTTGGCGTGGTCGAGCACCAGAGAGCGACGACCTTGGCCGAAGACGGTCGCGAAACGGTCTACTTCACGGCCCGCTATGTGGGCGTCGCCGGCAACCTGACGTGGATCGTGCGCACCAGCGTCGAGCCGGAAAGTCTCGCGGCGCAGGCGCGCGGGGAAGTCGCCCTGATGGATCCGCTGCTCCCGGTCGCGGACGTGCGCACGATGGACAGTTACGTCGCGCAGGCCAACGCGCCGACTCGATTCGCGCTCATGCTCATCGGCGTGTTCGCCGTCGTTGCTCTGGTGCTGGCATCGGTGGGCCTGTACAGCGTGCTTGCCTACATTGTTCGTCAGCGCACGGCCGAGATCGGTGTGCGCATGGCGTTCGGCGCCGAGCGTGGCCACATTCTACGGTTGATCGTCGGGCAGGGGATGGTTCCGACGTTGATCGGGATCGCGCTCGGTGTTCTCGGCGCATTCTGGCTCACGCAGTTCATGGCCAGCCTGCTGGTCGGGGTCCAGCCCGACGATCCGGCCACCTTCGTCGGTATCGCTGTTCTTTTCGCTGCGGTGGCGGTTCTGGCGAGCTACGTGCCGGCACGGCGAGCGACGAGAGTCGATCCCTTGGTAGCGCTGCGCGACAGCTAGTGTGCTGTCTCCAACATAGCTTGACACTCTGCCCGTAGGGTAGCGGCGGGACGGGGCGATTCCTTTGTCGCGGCTTCTCGACGATGTATGCACATCGCCGTCGGTGCCTCTCCGTGGACTCGCCCCGTCGCGCTCGCTACAAGTGTCAAGCTATGTTGGAGACAGCACACTAGCTGCGAGTTCTAAGGACGTTGATCACGGGACACTAGTAGATCTCGATGGGCGTTCGCAGCAGCGCCTCGCCGCGGGTCCTGAAGTCGAGAATCGCGACCTCCACGACGTATTCTCCCGGTGGGAGAAAACGAGGCAACTCGATATCGGCGCGGTGGACGTTGTCGGAATAGCGGCGAAGGGGCCGGGCCTCGACCTCCGCCCACGGCTCGTCGGCGGCAATCCCGCGTTCGTCGCGAAGTAGCAGGCGGACCGAGGCTACCGGCGACGCACCGCCGTACACCTCCGCGAAGGCGTGCAGCGAACTGCGCTCGGGCGCCTTGCCCGCGACCAGCGGCCTTGTTGTGCCTTCGTCGTCGACGACGCCGAGCATGAGATCGGAGGTGCGCCAGTCGATCGACGGTTCCGGCACCTCGACGTCGATCTGGGCGGCGCCTATGTGACCGGTCGCCGGGTCGAGCACGGCGACGCGGAAATCGTAGGTCCCCGGATCCAGCAGCAGCCAGCGTCGGTCGAGATAGACGAAGGGCTCCGGTTCCACGCCGTACTCGATCTCTCCGCCCTCCTCGACGCGCCGCACGATCTCTTGGTCGGTGCGCCTCACCGCGCGCTGTTGCTCGTCGAGGGCAACGAACATGACACGCAGCGGGGAGGCATCGACGCCGCTGGGATCGGGAATGACCGGACTGGCGCCCTCGACCGAAACGGCAAGCTGCAGGCGAGCCTCGCCCACGGTGTTCCACTTGCGGAAGACCTGGGCGCTGACGTCGAGCCCCTTGGCGGCGCCTGGCAACTGCAGCGCCGCGGCAACCGCCTGCTCGCTACGTTCGGCGTCGGTCAGTGCCAGGTAGCCGTTGCGCTGCCGCACGGAGAGCCCCGGCCTCGCCACCTCGACCGAAATCTCGTGATACTCGCCGTCTTCCGGCGACGGCGGCTCGTACGCGAGCAAGTAGAAGCGACTGGTATCGTCCTCGATCTGGGCGAGGGCATCGGGCAGCTCGCTCCAGTGGATGAACGCCCTGCCGCCCGTTTCGGCGGCCGCCTCGCGCAGCGCATCGCGCATCGAATCGAGGGACGACTGCACCCGCCCGGACCCCATGATGTCGACCATCAGTGGGCTGCGCCCCAGGGTCGTCCGGCCGGCCTGTCGGAGCTCGGCGCGCAACGTCGGGTCCAGGCTGTAGATGCTGACGTTGGCGCTGTTCGCCGTCCGGTGCAGCTCCTCCTGTGCCTCGACCAGCCGGGGTTCGAGCATGTAGTCGTCGAACTCCTTGCCCAACCATTCCTTGATGGGGTTGCCCCCACCCACACCGGCGGCGCCGGCGCCGGAAAGCGAGTCGGCGAGCAAGCCCCGGTCGACACCTTCCATGAGCACGGCCGTGTACGGGCCTCCCTTGGTCAGCTTCACCCCGGCCGACACCCACACGAGCGCCTTCCTGCCGGGCCGTGCTCCCAACGCCCTGCAGAACTGCGCCAGGTGCTGGATCGAATCGAAGCTGCGCCGCAGCTCATCGGTCTCCAGCGCCACCACTTCCATACCGACGCCGGGCTCATCCGCGAACTCGGCGACATGGCGAGCGACCTGGGCCATGTGTACGTAGACTGAGTTACCGAACGCGGCGACCTCGTCGAGCGCATCAGCGGCCTCATGCAGTTGAGTCGTATCAGAAGTGAACGGCACGATCTGTTGTATGCGGCGATCGGAATCGATCACGTAGGCGGCGCGCGGTACCTGCAGGCTCTCGGTCGAATCGATCACCTCGCGCCACGCGGAGGCGAAGCGGGCCTTGTTGGCCATGTCGATGGTGGTGCCGTCGACGAGGAAGACGATGGCGCCGAAATCGCTCGCCTCCCGGGCCGCCGCGTCGTCGTCGAGGAGCATGAACCCCTCGAGTTCCGCCTCCGTCATGTTGTCGGCGGCGCGTTCCACAATCCCCCGACGCAGGTCGACGAGCTGTAGGTCGATGAGCTCCTGCTCCTCACCGTCCTCGAAGACGCGAAAATCGGCCGGTTGCAGGTTCTCCACGAACCTCCCGTCCTCGTCGGTAACGATGACGTCGAGGCGCACGAGGTCGATGGAGCCACGGAAGATCGGACGCTGATCTTGCCCCGCCCCCAGCGTGCAGAGGGCGACGATGACAATGACGACAACGGCTGACCAACGTTGCATGGAGCCTTGCTAGCTGATGAGAACGTCCGATGGGCGCGGGCTCCGCGCCCGGGGGGCCATGGTGACGCACGCCGGCGCCGGCCGTCCAGAGGCGTTGCCGGGTAAATGTGGATCCCGGTTCACAACGGGCGCGTTTCAGCGCGATCCGACAACGATGAAGAGATCGAGGACGGGACGCCGATCGAGGCATTTCTCGACAGTCTCCGGCGGTTTCGATAGCGAATCGCGCTTTCCATGGCCGTCTCAAGTGGGTAGCGTGTGATCGGATTGGCGAAGGTGCGTCGAGGGGGCAGAGTGGCGAGTTATACTTCGGGTATGAAAACTGCGGTTTCCATTCCCGACGATGTCTTCGAGAACGCGGATCAACTCGCGCGACGGCTGAAGACTAGCCGCAGTGCCCTCTACGCGAGAGCTCTGGCGGAGTTCATCGCCCGTCATGATGTCGATCGGATCACCGACCAGATGAATGCGACGCTCGAGGATGTCGGGGCGAGCGAGTCGGAATTCGCCGTCGACGCCGGGAACCGCCGACTACTCGAGTCCGAGTGGTGATCACCCAGGGCGATATCTGGTGGGTCGACCTACCGGCGCCCCGAGGGTCCGAGCCCGGCGTCCGCCGGCCCGTCGTGGTCGTCCAGGGCGATGCCGTGAATCGTAGCCGGATCAACACCGTCGTTTGCGTCGTCTTGACAAGCAATCTCAAGTGGGAAAACGCGCCCGGGAATGTCCGCCTCGCCGCCGCTACGACGGGCCTTTGGAGGGACTCCGTCGCCAACGTGTCTCAGCTCGTTACGCTGGACAGAAGCACGTTGACGGAGAGGAGCGGCAAGCTTTCTATCGCTCAGGTCGAACTCATCCTCTCCGGCATCGACGTGATACTCGGTCGAGCGTCCTGAAACGGTTCACGGTGTTGGCGGTTTGCGCGCGCGTTCCCGCACTCGCGCGAGCTGCGCGCGGAGGCGGTCGAGGGCCTCGGCGTAGTCCGCATCCAGCGCCAGGTTGCGGAGCTCCCCGGGATCGTTGTCGTGGTCGTAGAGCTCCTCGTTGTCTCCCTCGGCCTCCTCGCCCCAGCGGTTGTAACGCCAGCGCTCGGTGCGTAGAGAGGCGCCGCTCGACCCGGTGATTGTGTAGGCCGCGTGGCCGGCAAGGCCGGAATCGCTCGTCACCGGTGACGCAGTCGTCGGTGACTCGATCAACGGGACGAGGCTCCTTCCCTGCAGGATCGATGGCGCCTGGTCGCCCACGCCGCCCATCTCGGCGAGCGTGGGGTAGAGGTCGATGAGCTCGACGATGCTGTCGGCCCGCCCGCCCGGGTTGCGCATTCCGGGAACAGAGACGATCAGCGGCACTCGCACGCTTTCCTCCCAGAGACTCGATTTCTGCCACATCGTGTGCTCGCCGAGGTTGTAGCCGTGGTCGGAGGTGAAGATCACGATGGTGTTGTCGCGCAGGCCGAGCCGCTCGAGGGTGTCGAGTAACCGGCCGAGCTGCTCGTCCATGAAGCTGATGCTGGCGTGGTAGGCGGCCACGGATTTCCGCTGCTCGGCGGTATCCATGCGAAATCGTCGGGCAATGTCATTGCCGTTGCGTTTGGCGGGCTCGGGAACGTCGTCGAGGTCGCCGGCCGGCACCTCGGGAAGCTCGACCTCGTCGTCCGGGTAGCGGGCGAAGTGTCGTTGCGGAGCGATGAGCGGAACGTGGGGCCGAACGAAGCCGACGGCCAGAAAGAATGGCGCGTCTTCGTCGAGCTTCGTTCGGTTGGTGGCGCCCGGCGGCTTGGCGCCGGCGCGATTCTCCAGGATCGCGATTGCTTGATCGGTGGCGAGGACATCGGCCTGGGTAACCTCGTGCCCCTCCGGCAGGATCATGCGCGAGAAATTCGATCCGTAGTGATCGCCGCGGGAGAGCTTCTCGAGATTCCCGGGCGTGAGCGTCTCCGGCGCCATGATGTTGACGGCGAAGTCCCAGGAGTCCGGGTCGTCGGAGCCGACCTCGCCGCGCTCGATGCCGCCCGGCACGCCCATGTGAAAGATCTTCGAGACGCGGGCGGTGTAGTAGCCCTGCTCGCGAAGGAACCCGGCCACCGTCGGGTGATCGGCCAGCGCCGGGTTCGCTACCCGGTGATTGGCGGTCTCGAAGCCGTTGTCGGTGACGCCGTTGGTTTCCGGATACAGCCCGCTCATGAACGAGGCGCGGGCGGGGCCACAGACCGGGTACTGCGTATAGGCGCGCGTGAAGCGCACGCCCCGTGCGGCGAGGCGGTCGAGGTTGGGGGTGTGAAGGGCGAGCGACGGATCGGCGTATGGACCGATGCGGGTGTTCAGATCGTCGGCGACGACGAAGAGGATGTTGGGCCGGGGCCCGTCCTGTGCCCGCGAGATGGCTCCGGTGGCCGCGGTGAGGGCGACAGCAGCCAGGACGACACGGGCGGTCATTGCTCCCGCTGTTCCTCCACGGGGTCCTCTTCGGGGACGGCATATTGCTCGCGGAGCTCCGCGAGCCTCACTTCGAGCTCACCGCGCACCTCGGCATACTGCGAATCGTCGTAGACGCTCTGCAGCTCGTCGGGATCGGTTTCCAGATCGAAGAGCTCCCACTCGCCGATCGTGTAGTAGTGGATGAGCTTGTAGCGATCGGTGCGCACGCCGTAGTGGCGTTGCACGGCGTGCGGTCCCGGGAACTCGTAGTAGTGGTAATAGACGGCGTCGCGCCAGTCGTCCGGGCGCTCGCCGCGCATCAGGGGCACCAGGCTTCGACCTTGCATGTGATCGGGCGCTTCGACGCCGGCCATGTCGAGAAACGTCTGGGCGAAATCGAGGTTCTGCACCAGGTCGTCGTTCTCCGCGCCCGGCTGCACGACGCCCGGCCAGCGCACCACCAACGGCATGCGCATCGACTCCTCGTACATCCAGCGCTTGTCGAACCAGCCGTGCTCGCCCAGGAAGAACCCCTGGTCGGAGCTGTAGATGACGACCGTGTTGTCCGCGAGGCCGGCCCGGTCGAGGTAGTCGAGGACGAGACCGAGGTTGTCGTCGACCGATTTGATGGTGCGCAGGTAGTCCTTCATGTAGCGCTGGTACTTCCAGCGCACCAGGTCGTCGCCGGCGAGGGGGTCGGCGTTGAAGGCCTGGTTGTCGGGGTTGTACGCCGCGGCCCAGGCGGCGCGCTGTGGGGAGTCCAGACGCTCCCAAAATCGCTCCACCGACTGGTTCAACCCATCATCGGGCGCCATCGTGTTGGGCCACAGCTTCAGGTCGTAGCCGAAGCGCATGTCGGCGTCGATCGCCATGGCCTGTGTCTGCGCTGCGGAGGTGCGGCCCGCGTGGTCGTCGAATAGCGTTTCCGGTTCGGGGATCTCGACGTCGGCGTAGGTCGTCAGGTGGTCGGGTCCGGGCTGCCAGGCGCGGTGCGGGGCCTTGTGCTGGTACATCAGCATGAACGGGCGCTCCGGGTCGCGACCACTTTGCAGCCACCCGAGGAGATTGTCGGTGATCAGGTCGGTGACGTATCCGCGCTCGCGCACGACGCCGTCCGGTGTGCGGAAGTCGGGGTTGTAGTACTGACCCTGGCCCGGGAGCACCTGCCAGTGATCGAACCCGACGGGGTCGCTCTTCAGGTGCCACTTGCCGACGATCGCCGTCTGGTAGCCGGCCCCTTGGAGCAACTGCGGAAAGGTGACCTGGGTCGAATCGAAGGTCTCGGTGTTGGTCGGCACGCTGTTGAGGTGGCTGTGCAGCCCCGTGAGGATGACCGCACGGCTCGGCGCGCAGATCGAATTGGTCACGAAAGCGGAACGGAACAACATGCCCTCGTCGGCCAGGCGGTCGATGTTCGGCGTCGGATTCAACGACGCCAACC
This sequence comes from uncultured Acidobacteriota bacterium, assembly GCA_964430745.1. GTDB lineage: Bacteria > Acidobacteriota > UBA890 > UBA890 > UBA890 > CBDCGW01. The sequence goes on from CAYSHI010000364.1 coordinate 11,868, forward strand.
GGCTGCCATAGGCGCCTACCGCCTGCGTGGCGTGGTCGTCGGTGAAGATGAAGATGATGTTGGGTCGCCCGTCCGGTTCCGCCTGTTGCGTGCCCGAACCGCCGGGAGCTGCCGGAGTGCAGCCCACGACGATCGCCACAGACACAAATAGAGCGAAAACTCTCGCGCCTTTCATCGACAACGAACCTCCATCGAAAATGGGCAGAGCCGCGATCAGCTCTGTTCCTTCTTTGTGCACACGAAAGGAGCCGTGAATTCGCCGTCTCCGCGCTCACGGTTCCGCTGATCTTCTTGTTTTCCTCGACGGTGACGACTGTAGCAGGATGCTCCGGGACGCTCCACGGAGATCGCACCAGCTGATCCGGTCGCCCGCCCGCGCGTCTTGCCGCGAAGAAGTCGGCGGCGCGTCGTAGACTCGCGCCCAGGCAGACACTCCGATCACCGGATAGGAACCCGACCCATGCACAAAGGACTTTTGCTCGCCGCCCTGGCTGTCGCCGCCATGTTCTTCTCCGAGGCCCGCGAACAAGCTTCCTCGGATGTCCTGATGGAGGCCGACCGAGCTTTTTCCGCCGCCGTGGCCGAAGGGGGCGCCGATGCGTGGGCCTCCTGGTTCGCCGAGGACGGCGCTGTCATTCAGGAGGGCGTCGGCGAAGTTCGTGGCCGCGAGGCTCTACGAGCGCTGGCGGCACCGCTCGATGCCCCCGGCGTTTCGCTGCGATGGGAACCGGAACGCGCCGACATTGCCGCCAGCGGTGATCTGGGATGGACGACGGGCCGGTTCGTGCAAGAGGGCCCGGGTCCGGACGGCACCACCGCGAGGGCGGAGGGCATCTACGTATCGATATGGCGCCTGCAGCCGGACGGCGCGTGGAGGGTCGTCATGGACCTCGGCAACCCGGCCGGCGAGTCACGGTGAGGTGGCACGCGATTCGCGTCCCGCCGCCGCTCATTGTGTTGGCGCTTCTGCTCGGCGGGACGCAGACTCCCGCGTTGCCGCAGGTCAGCAACGTCGGGCAGGGCGAAGGTATCGCCCAGGAGCAGTTCGAGATCACCTTCGGCGACGTCGGCATCACCGGGCTGCGCCGCCGTGGCGATGCCTATCCCACGCAATACGTGCGCCGCGGGCGTCCCCTCGGAGAGGTCGTCGTGCACTACCGCGCCTCCGGGGACTCCTATTGGAGCGAAGCGCTGACCCGGGACCTCGAGTTCACCGAGGTTGAAGCCGGCGAGGTTGGACGGGCGCTCGTGTGGGATATCCGGCCCGGCGTCGGCCGGCGCCCCGAATCGATCGCGGGAAATGACGTCCACTTGCGGCTGCGGCAGAGCTTTCGCCTCGAAGACGAGCGTCTGGTCTGGGACCTGCAGGTCGAGAACGAGTCCGACGTCGCCGTCGAGATCGGTGGCCTCGGCATGGCGCTCGATATTCGCGGCACCGGTGGTGGCGAAGACGTGCGCGCGATCTATGAGAACAACGTCGTCAAGCACCACTTCATATCCGGGCACGGCTCGTGGATCTTCTGGCAACGTCCCAACGGCGTCGGTCCTTACCTGGTGATGACGCCGCGGGAAGGAACCTGGCTCGAGTATTTCGAGCGCACCGACCAGGTGCGCAATGCCGGCGCCTGGCCCTGGTTCTACATCCATTCGGGCCTCAATGGCTCCATGGAGACGCGTGGAACGTGGCGGCAAGCACACACCAACGCGATGCTTGCGCCCCGGGGAGCCGAGAACAGCTCCGTCGAGCACGGCTTCGAGTTTCGCTGGGCCGCCGACTACCGCGAGGTGCGCGACGTCGTGTACGAGGCCGGCCTGGTAGACGTGACCGTAGCGCCGGGCATGACCGTGCCCACCGACCGCGAGGTGCGGCTGGCGTTGCGCACGCGGCGGGCCATCAGCGTGGAGGCGGAGTTTCCCGACGAGACCGAGATCGAGTATCTGGGTACCGCGGCCGAACGCGCCGCGACGACCGGTGGCGACGGCCCCCCATCGGTCGTTGGCTCCGATGACGCCCATCTGTATCGCATCACGTTCTCTCGTCTCGGAGAAAACGCCCTCATCGTGCGCTGGCCGGAAAGCGAAGGCCGGGAGCAGGGGACACCGTTCGATGCGCCTGATCCCGACGCCCTGCAGGCTCGAGCAGTGCAGGCATTGCAGGCGAATCGCCCCATGGTGCCGGGCCCTACCGGCGCCGCGTGGGACGGTACGGCGGGTCCCGGGCGCGTCGCCACGTCGTCGGCGGAGGGTCCGCGCATGATGCTGGAGTTCTTCGTCACCGAGCCGGTCAACACGTTGCTGCGCAAACGCTCCGCTCACATCGCGCTGAAACAGCAGCACCGCGACGACAGCAAGTGGTACGACGGGCTGTTCTCGGTGTGGGACATGCGCGGCGACGGAACGTTGCGCGGCCCGGACGATACCGACGGCTTCGACGGCTGGTGGGGCTATGTGCTGGCGGCGGACGATCCCGGGCTTTCCAAGGCGCCGCTGGTGGCGGCCGAGAATGCCCGCTGGCCCGATCGCGCCGAGATCGAGGCTCTCGACTACTACGTCGAGAACTACGTGTGGGGCGGTCTGCAGCGTACCGACGAGGAGCATCCATATCCCTACGGCGTCTACGGCGTGCCCAATTGGTTCGTGAATCGCAACTCTCCGTTCGGATTCGGCTCCGGCGGGATGGGCCAGGAGCACGTGTTCCGGATGTACGACTACCCGCACATCACGATGCTCTACTGGCATCTCTACCGCATCGCGCGGATCTATCCCGAGTGGCTGTCGCGCAGCGCCGATGAGTACCTCGACCGCGCCTATGAGACGGCGCGCGCATACTTCATTTATCCCTACGAGATCCTGCCCTGGTACGAGGTCTACAAGTGGGGAACGATGAACGAGGTCGTGATCGTCGACGTTCTCGCCGAGCTTGAGAGGCTCGACCGCACCGACGAGGCTGCCTTCTTGCGCGGCGAGCTCGAGAAGAAGGCCAAGTATTTCGTCTACGACGATCCGTATCCGTTTCGCTCAGAGTACAGCTTCGATTCCACCGGTTTCGAATCGAGCGCCGCGCTTGCCGCCTGGGCGCTCACCGGCATGGACCTCGAGCCGAAGGAGGACCTCTGGTTCGACGAGAACCGCGGCTTCTGGATGTCGCACACTGATGTCAGCGACGAAGATGCGCGGGAGTTGCTCGAGCGCCAGCTCGCCGCCAACATCGCGCTCCGCGGCCGGCTCGAGCCGACGTTCTACTACACCGGATCCGACTATCGCGGCGGTGGGCAGGAGGGCTACACGCTCTCGTACATGTCGCACATGGGCGGTTGGGGTGTTCTCGACTACGTGGTGCGCTTTGCCGCCGACCCCGACCACGTCGCCTGGATGGAGTGTCGCGGTTTGCTCGACGGCAGTGTGCTGCCCGAGAGTCGCGTCATCGAGCGCCGTCTCGAAAGCCCCTTGGTGCCGGATTGCTCCAACCCCGGCGCGCCTTCCGACGCGGCGCTCCTCCGTGCCCGTGCCCGCAAGGCCGAGTTGGCGCGCCTCGCCAGCGCCTCGCTGCTGTCCTCGTTCGCGCTGATGAACACCTCGACCGACGGCGCCACCGGCTACTGGGCTCCCGGCGAGGCCAACGAGGGGGCGACGGGTTGGGCGTTCAAGTCGGAGAAATTCGGGCAGACATGGATCCGCAAGGAAACCGACCGTGGTCCCTGGTTCTACGACGGCGAGATCGACCTCGGTTACGGCGCCGCCCTGCGTATGCTGGACCTGCTTGATGCCGCCGGGCCGCTCGAGGTCGAGGATCCCGTGCTCGGGCCGTTGTCGCTGGGCACGACGCAGCTTCACGCGCCCCCCGCGGAGCTCGATCTCGACCCGTTCTACAGGAAGTATGTGGACGCCGCCGGCATCCCCGTGATCTCGTCGGAGAAGGTCCCGGACGCTGCCCTATGGGCGGCGCGCAGCATCATCGAATACATGAGCTCGGCGCGGCCCGACGTGCGCACCGCGATGATCGAGCGCGGCCAGCGCGTCGGCATCATGGCGCAGTCGGAGATGCAGATGGACCTGCCCGAATACCGCGACTGGACCAAGCCGGCGTACGATGACCGGCGGCTCACCCCGGGTGAGCGCGAACGCTACAACGAACCCGGCGGCATCGCTTCGATGACTGCTCGCGAGTATTGGAATCGACGCGCGCGCGGCATGGGCGGCCGCTACACCACCGCGGCGGAAGAGAACATCCTCGGCTACCCCGGCACGCGCTACTACGGCGAGCACATCCTCGTTCACGAGTTCAGCCACGCCGTGATGGGTGCCGTGCGGACTGCCGACCCGGAGCTCTATCAGGAGATCGAGGAAGCCTACGCCGATGCCAAGGCGGCAGGCCGTTTCGCGGGCCACTACGCCGAGAACACCGTCGCCGAGTATTGGGCCGAGGGATCGCAGTGGTGGTTCTGGTCGAACTACGAGTGGTACGACGGCGACACCCGGCTGCAGACGCCGGACGACCTGAAGTCGTACGATCCGCGCTTGTATGCCATCTTCGAGCAGGTGTACCCGGGGCACGAGATCCCCGGCGACATCTACCACGGCAAGAACATCCGACCGGCGCGGAGGCGTTGAGGCTGTGAGACGACGACATCAAGCGCGAACACGGGTGCCTATCTTCTGCGCGCTCGTGATCCTTCTGTTGGGCACCTCATCACTCGCCGCCCCCGAACAGCGCGGCGGTCGCGGTCGCGAAATCGTTCCCACGCTCGGTCTCGACCAGGGTGTGCTGAATCTCGACGCACCTCGGTTCGAGCTCGATTTGGTGCGCGCATCACAAACCGCGGCCGCATTGCGCCCCAAGGCAGCGGACAACTTCGATTTCACACCCGGCGACTGGCTCGCCCGCCGGAACGGCGACGGCTTCTATCATCTCGGCGATCTCAACGTGCGGCTGCGCGGTGGCGCCGGTGACTGGCGGGAATACTCGACCGCGTCGTCGCGACGGCCCGTCGAGGCGCTACCCGTCGCTGCGCCGGTGCTGGCCGCCGCCGATCTCGCCGCCACGTTGCCTCCCGACATTCCCTTGCGGATTCACCGCTACTGGGAGGTGGCCGACGGCGAGCTGGCGTTGCGCTTCGAGCTGCGCAATACCTCCGACGAGCCGGTCGAGATCGGCTCGCTCGGAATGCCGATGGTGTTCAACAACATCCTGCAGGATCGATCGCTCGAGGAAGCGCACGCGGTGGCCTCGTTTCACGATCCGTACATCGGCAACGATGCCGGCTACCTGCAGGTGACGCGCCTGACCGGCCATGGCCCGACGCTGCTGGTCGTGCCGCACGGCGATACGCCGTTCGAGGCGTACAACCCGCTGCTCTCGGATCCGACACGGCGGGGCGTCACGTTCGAAGGCTTCTACGAGTGGATGCCGCACAGCCGTGCTCACGCGGAAAGCGAGTGGAGCGACGCGGAGCCGTGGAACGAGCCTACCTCGGCGACGTTGCCGCCGGGCGAGACACGCTCGTACGGAGTGCGGTTTCTCGCCGCCGACGGGCTACGCGATATCGAAGCGACTCTGAAGGAGCACCGCCGCCCGGTAGCAATCGGCATTCCCGGGTACGTGCTGCCGATGGACATCGAGGCGAAGCTGTTTCTCGACTACCCCGAGCACATTGTCGACATGCGCTTCGAGCCGGAAGGCGCGCTGGAGCTTCGTGGTGCGGGATACACCGACAGCGGTCGAGTGATCTACGATGTCCACGGGCTCCGGTGGGGGCGCGCCCGCCTCATCGTCACCTACTTCGACGGCGTCGAGCAGACCATCCATTACAAGGTCATCGAGCCGGCCGCCGCGGTGGTGGCCGACCTCGGTCGCTTTCTCACCACCGAGCAATGGTACGAGGACCCCGACGATCCCTTCGGCCGCAGCCCGTCGGTGATCAGCTACGACTACGAGGAGCGCCGCCGGGTGGTGGAGGACAACCGTGCCTGGATCGCCGGTCTCGGGGACGAGGGTGGCTCGGGCTCCTGGCTCGCCGCCATGATGAAACAACTCGTCGCTCCCGACCGTGGCGAGCTCGCCAAGCTGGAGCGCTTCGTCGACGGTGTGCTCTGGGGCGGGCTGCAATACACCGACGGCGAGCGCGCGTACGGCGTGCGCAAGAGCATGTTCTACTACGAACCCGACGGCTTTCCGGAAGGAACTTACAGCGACGCCGTCCGCTACGGCGGTTGGTCGAGCTGGGACCGCGACGAGGCCACCTCGGTGGTGCGCTCCTACGACTACCCCCATGTCGCGGCGGCGCACTGGGTGCTTTACCGGCTCGCTCGCAACCATCAGGGGCTGGTCTCCAACCACGCTTGGGATTGGTACCTGGATCGCGCCTGGCGCACCGGCATTGCCATGGCAGAGCTGGCGCCGCGCTACGCACAGTTCGGCCAGATGGACGGCACCGTCTTCTTGCTCATCCTGCAGGATTTGCAGCGTGAAGGTTGGTCCGAGCAGGCTGCCGAGCTGGAGCACACGATGCGGCAGCGTGCCGACATCTGGCGGTCACTTTCCTATCCGTTCGGCTCCGAGATGCCGTGGGACTCCACCGGCCAAGAGGAGGTCTACGGTTGGAGTCGCTACTTCGGCTACGACGACAAGGCGGAGGTCACTCTCAACGCCATCCTCGGTTACATGCCCACCTTGCCGCACTGGGGCTACAACGGCAGCGCCCGCCGTTACTGGGATTTCCAGTACGCCGGCAAGACGCGTCGTGTCGAGCGCCAGCTGCACCACTACGGCTCGGGTCTCAACGCCATCCCGGTGCTTTCCGAGTTTCGCGACCGCCCCGAGGATCTCTACCTACTGCGGGTCGGATATGGAGGCCTCATGGGCGCGATCGCCAACATCACCGAGGAAGGCTTCGGTCCCAGCGGCTTTCACGCGTACCCCTCGACGTTGCGCATCGACGGCTACTCGGGTGACTACGGTCCAGGATTCTTCGGCCACGCCGTCAACACGGGAACCTATGTTGTACGCGACGACGACCTCGGCTGGCTCGCCTTCGGCGGCAACCTCAGTGCCGAGGGAGCCACGGTGCGGGTAGAGCCCCGTGACGCGGCGCGTTCGCGTATCTACATCGCACCGCTGGGGCTGTGGCTGACACTCGACGCCGGCACCTTCGAGCGAGTGGAGATCTCCGGGGATGTCGTGCGCCTGACCCTCTCGGCGGCGAGCGAGCTGACGCCCACCGCATTCCTGCGCGTGGAGCAACCCGCGGCGATCAACGGGGTCGGTCGCTTCGCGCCGGTCGACGATTTGGTGATGGAACGCGGTGCCTACGTTGTCTTCCTTGGTCGCGAGCCCGCAACGGTGACGCTTCGGTCGGCCCGGTAGCGGCGGATAGGGCCGATTGAAGGGACTCCGGACCACCGTGGCCGTCTCATGAGGATCAGAGGGCTTTCGTCGCGAATGTCGCCGCCATATGCTAAATACATATGGCAAGCGTTCGGAACAAGGAAAAGAACCGCATGGAACCTGTGAAGGCTCGTGTCTTCCGCAACGGGGCCAACCAGGCGATTCGCATACCGGTCGACATGAGCTTCGACGCCGACGAGGTCACTCTGGAGAAGGCGGGCGAGGCATTGATCGTGCGCCCGCTTCGAAGCCACGGTTGGGAAGCGTTCTTTGCCGACCCGGCGATGGTGTTGCCGGAGGACTTCGATACCGGCGAGGACCTTCCGCCGGAGGAAGACGGCCGGTCCTGATGTACATCCTCGGGGCCGCAGAGAAACAGTTCTGAATGTATCTCCTCGACACGGACATCTGCAGCTACGCGATGCGGCGCGGCAACCCCAACACGGTGGCGCGTATCGGCGCCCACGCGGTGGGCGAGCTCAAGGTCTCGGTGGTGACACAGTTCGAGCTCGAGTACGGGGCCCGGCGGGCGCCGCGAAGCAACGACTTGCTGGTGGTCGTGGAGTCCTTCCTCGCCAACGTCGAGATCTTGCCGTTCGACTTCTCCGCAGCCCGAGAGGCCGCCATCGTCCGCGCCCAGCTCGCGGCGTCGGGTCGGCTGATCGGCCAGTACGATCTGCTCATCGCCGGCCACGCGCTGTCGCTCGGCGCCACGCTGGTGACCAACAACGTCGACGAGTTCAGCCGCGTCGACGGCCTGCAGGTGGAGAACTGGGCGGCCTGACGGCCGCTTCCGTCCCGCCTCGGCGCTACTTCGTCGACACGATCACCGATTGGGGAGGCCCCTCCATGCGGTGCAGCTCGCTGTTCGCGAAGCCCGCATCGGTAGCCATCGACTCGAGCTCGCGGAACGTGTACGCGTCGCCCGAGGCTGTCGTGGCCAGCATCATCAGCGAAAAGGAAGCCTGCTCCGCGGGGGTAACGCGATCCTCGTTCGGCACGAACTCCAGCGTTACCGCGCGCCCACCATCTTTCAACGCGCCGTGCACCTTGCGCAGAAGGTTCGTACAGGTCGGTATGTCGAAGTGGTGTAAGAAGTTGGTCAGCAGCACGACGTCGTAGCCGTTGCCGAACTCCACGTCGAAAGCGCTCCCCGCCAGCCGCGTGTGACGGTCGGCCACACCGGCCTTGTCGGCGTTCTCCGAGGCGACATCGAGTACCGCCGGCCAGTCGAGCGCCGTGATGTGGGACTCAGCGTGACGCCCGGCGATCGCGATTCCGAAGGTGCCGTGACCGGCGGCGATGTCGAGCACCTTCAGGGGCTGCCCCGCGGAGCCGTTGTTGGTCACCAGGTCGGCGATGAAATCAGCAGATGGCCTCATCAAGGGCACCATGCTGCGAGCAAAATCGATCCAGATCGGGTTCTCAGGCTCGACCGTGCCCTCGCCGTGAGCCAACGTTCCGCCCTCGCGCACGACGCCGGCGATATCCGCGAAGTTCGCCAAGACGTCGGGTCCGAGCAGGAACCTGCCCACCGAGCCGAAGTAGGCGGGCGAGGCCTCGTTCAGGAAGAGCGCTGCGTCGGCACTCGAGCGATACTGCGCGCCCTCTTTTTCGAGGAGACCGTCGATCGTCAGGAAGTCGCACAGGATGCGAACGCCCTTCTCCGATGCCCCTATTGCCTCCGCCAGCTCCGCTGCGCTCTTGCACTCATCTCCGAGAGCCGTAAACAGGCCGAGATCGAGCGCCCCTTTGAGCGCGGCGGAGGATTGGAAGGCGTTGATCTTCTGAAAGATACGTTCGGGCGTCGGACCGTTCGAGTGAGACATGTCGGGGGCTCCTGGTTCTCGTGCCGTCGGGGAGCCGGAGCCTATCCCGATACCGAGCTTTGCTCAAGACGCGAATCCGCCCCGAGCCGCAGCTCTCGCCCTGCGGGTGGCGCCACGAGCGTCAACGCATATCCCGCACGGGACACTAGTGGACTGTAACGGAAGAACCGTTAGTGTCGTGGTGGCGAAATGGGGGTGGATGCAAGGCGCTCCGACGCGGCGATGCCTTGGGCATCGTCAAGGAGGAGCAACGCCGCAGACGCCGGCATTTCGCCGCCATCCT
>CAYSHI010000365.1:0-16454 GCA_964430745.1 uncultured Acidobacteriota bacterium
GACGCTGGACCAGAGTGGGAACCCACGTACCTTTCCGGCCGGATGGGTGCCCTTCGGTTGGAGCTCCCTGGACTACTTCCTCCTTCAGCGCGAACACGGAAACGACGTGACCTTCGCTGTCGGCGACGCGCGAACGGGTGAGGTGTTCGGTCTCTATCCCGACAACGAGCTGCGCGAGGAGCTGCTCCGTCGCATGGAGCAACGCCGGCTCGAAGAGGCGCGAGCTGCGACCGCGGGACGGTAACTGATGCTGCGAGCGCTGATCTGGAAGGAGTGGCGCGAGCAGCGCCCGCTGGTGATCGCCGGGATCGCGCTGTCCACCCTCATGCCGTTCGTCTTGTTCGCCGTTGCCGCCGCGACGATGCCGCGCTTCAACGGTCAACGCCTCGCGGATATGACCGTGGTGGCTTTCGCGCTGTTGATGTGGCCTATGTTCGCCGCCTCTGCTGGAGCAGGGGCGATGGCCAACGAGATGTCGGGTCGGACGTTGGGATTCCTGCTGTCACGACCCGTTTCTCGGGCGCTCGTATGGGCAACCAAGGTGGCGCTGGCGGCGACGAGCGTCCTCTTCGTGATGGCGATCTCGATGCTCGTCGCCCGCCTGATGCACTGGGGGGCCGGAACACCAGCGGCGGCCGACCCTTCGCTGGTGGTGTTGGGAGGCGATCTTTTCCGGCCTACCCAGCGTCACTTCCTCGGCGTACCGAGCCTGTACCTGTGTTTCGCCGTGGCGGTCTTTCTTTCCGGGCGCGTCGCCCGCAGCCTCGCGGCGGCGATCGGCGCGCTCGCGGCGACTGGGCTTTTCCTCACGATGCTGGCGGCGCTCTGGCCGCGAGTGGGACTCATCAGCTCGTTTCGAGGCACCTGGGTGACAACCGAAATCCTCTTCGCCGGGACCCTGTTGCTTACCCTGTCGTTTCGGCGTTTCGCCGCGGCGGGGGCTGGAAGGACGAGCCGCTTTGCGGGAACCGTGTTGGTGGGCTCGGCGGTGATGGTGGCGACCGCCGTCGTCGGTTTCGTGCCGGCTTTGTACGCAGACACCTTCGCCGACCTCGATCGCGCCGTGACGCGCGACTTCGCCATGAGTTTCGACGGAACTGCCGCCGTTGTAACAGCGGCCAAGTACCCGGCGGTTGTTGGCTCGCTGTGGCGATTGCCCGACGAGGTCGAGCCGCGGAGCTTCGGATCAAGCCACAACGAGCCCCTACGACTGACGGGCCGGCCGGCGTTCGCGCCGTTCTTCTCCCTCGACGGCGCCTGGGTGTACTACTTCACGGCGAGCGCCCCCTGGGGCGTCCCGGGCGGGGAGGCAGATCTGCGAGCCGTGCGCATCGATGGTTCCGAAGACCGGCTGGTGATCGAATCCGTGGAGACGATCCGCCGCACGAGTCGGCAAGGGTGGCCCGTCTCGGCCCGGGGTCAAATCCTCTCCGCCTCCGGTTCGATGGCGGCGTTTGAAGAGGGTTGGTGGGGCGGGGAGGCGTTGGTGCTGGACCTGAAGCGGGGAACCGCTCGCAAGATCGGCAACTGGCTTACCGGCGATGTCGATTCGACCTGGGAGACAGGAACACCGGTCGGGTGGACCCAGGAAGGCGAGTTGGTCTTCCACGTGACGCGCCGACGTCGAACGAACAGCGACTCGGTTCAAGCCATCGTCAAGCACGACGTGGAGACCGGGCGAACGGAGACCCTCCTTCTCCGGGACAATGCGGGCGAGCATTGGGAGTTTCCGCGCCTTTGGTTTCCTTTCGTAGCTCCGCGTCCGCACACCCTGTCGCCGCAGATTCCGATTCAGGTCTACACGGAGCAGCCGCCCGGAGACCGCACGATCGAAGCTGGCGTCTACGAGCTCGCAAGGATCGACGTTGACACGGGAGAGATCGATCTTGCCGAGAGATTTCCGTGCGGCCATCCCTTCGCGGCTGTGGCCGGAAACGGAAACGTCGTGGCCCATCGCCGGTTCCGATCTTGCCTCGAGGAGGAAGACGGCGGGCTGATAGGTACCGACCCAATCCTGGTTGTCCGTGACCTCGAGGCGGGTGTTGTCGAGGAGTTTGACCATTGGGGGGAAGAACTGGGTGAGCGAACCCTCCACTTCATCCGCGTATCGCCACGCGGGGAACGCGTGTCCGTGTCTATCGGGCACGAGATGGGCCCCTCGGGATTCCACATATTGGATGGCGACCGCAGCGTTCGTACCTTGGAGCTACGACGCTTCGTAGACGGCGTCCTCACGGGCCCGCGTTCCGCACCGGAATGGATCGATGATGACCACGTACTGGTGCGATACCGCGCACGCGGGCCGACTCGTTATCTGATCTTCGCTCTCGCCGTCGTCTTCAACGTCGACGACGGCACCGTCGCCCACGAGTTCATCATCCCGCCCGCTGACCCAGCCGCCCGCTGAGCTCCCGCGCGAACGAAATCTCTCGAAACTGCCGATATCGCAAAGCGGCGCGCCACTTTGCCTTCTGTTTTCCCCCGCCTTGGCCCGAGCCCTTCGAGAGGGCCGGGCCCGCCCGGTGATCGGTCACCACCGGGCGCCCCAGCAGAGGTCCCTTCTACGAATTGTCGACCGGCTGACCCGCGTGCCTCAGGCGGCGTCGGGGAAGGCCGGGTTGGCGATGAGCTGACGTACCGACCCCGCTAGACGCCGCTCGCGGCGCTGCAGGTCCGAGCTCACCGCGTGGATCCACGCTTGCGCGAGGTCCCGGTTCGTAGCCAGGGCCTCCATCAGCAACGACAGCGGCGTGCGGATGACCACGGAGGCGGAGTCGGTGTCGGCCGTGTAGTAGCGGTTCGGTGCGCCCAGCAGGGCGACGTCGCCGAACGACGCGAACGGGCCCACCAGCCGGTGCTTCACCGACTCGCCACGCGCGTCCTTGTGCTCGAGGCCGACCTTGCCGTCGAGCAACATATAGACGGCATCGGCGTCGTCGTGCTGCGTGAAGATCGTGTTCCCGGCAGGAATGAGCTGGCACTCGCTCTCACGAGCGACACGCTCGAGATTCGCGACCGGCAGACCACCGAGCCACGAGTACCGGCGCAGAAGCGACGGGCTGGCGCCCTTCACGCGTCCCACGCTTCGCAGCTTCCGATTGCTCATCTTTGCAACGTTCATGACAACCTCCTGCCCGGGGAGTCTCGCTCGAAACTTTGCCCATCGGGGGGCTTTGGTTTCTGCTTGATATGACGCTTGTGGGACGAAAAGTTTCACAACTTTCGGCCGCCCAGCGTGGGCAGGGGCTGTGGTAAATACGTATCGACCAGATCGGCGAGTCGCCGAATCGTTCGTGTTGATCGATACTTGCGCGCCGACTCGCCGCTGTGCCGGTCGCTAGCGGTACCAGCCGGTGTGCGGCGTGCCTGCGGGCGCGTTGGCCTTCATGTGGTCGGCGGCGATGCGGATGAACTCCATGTTGTTGAGGTTCTGACCGTCGCGCACCGGGCTGTAGCCGGTCCAGCAGTGCGGCATGCGGTAGCCGTACTCGAAGCTGGCATCGGCCGGCGGGTCGTCGAGGCCGTTGACCAGCTCCTCGAACCGGAAGACGCCCTGCTCCAGGTAGTAGGTGTCCATGTCGCCGGTGGCGACGTGGATCTTGCCGCGCAGCGACTCACCCACCTCCGACCAGTTGTTGCGCAGATAGTTGGTGATATCGAAGTTCTCCAGCCAGTAGCGAGCGACCTCCGGGTCGATCTCACCGGTGACCGGATCCCAGATGCGCGCGGGATAGCCGTTCGCTCCCAGCGGCCCGTAGACCGCTTCCCAGATCGCCCACTGGCCGCCCGAGCGGCTGTCGGGGCCGACCGCCAGCTCGTAGTGGTTCTCCATGCGCACGGTGGAGCGCACGTTGCCGTCGGGGCGCCGGGCATTGGGCCGCTCGACCTTCATCCAGTCGTACTCGGTGTAGTAGGCGTTGGAGTCTTCGTACACGTTGACGATCTGGTAGTAGTTGAAGTCGAGCGGGTCGGGGCACCATCCCCAGCTGCCGCCGTACACGTCCGGGTAATAGACCTGCATGGCGACCGCTTCCCAGCCGCCCGTCGAGCCTCCCGACAGGGTCCGCGCCCAGGTTTCGGGGATCATGCGGAACTGCGATTCGAGATAGGGGATGAGCTCGCTGTGGATGGCGTCGCCGTAGGGTCCGACGTTGACGGAGTTCACCGAGTACGACGTGTCGTAGTAGGGATTGGCGTCGCGAAGGCTGACCGCGATCATGCGCGGCGCTTCGTCCGACAGCCAGAAGTCGCGGAAGCCCGACGATCGACCGCCACCGCGGCCGCCGCCCTCATCGCCCGGCTCGCGATAGCCGAAAGGAGCCCTACCGCCCGGAAAGTGGCCCTGCGAGTACATGGTCGGGTAGTACGTGTCGGTGTCCTCGTCGTAGCCGGCGGGCAGCAGCACGTTGGCGCCGATGTACATGTCGCGGCCCCAGAACTCGCTCAGGACGTCGGAGCGGATCTTGACGAACTTGACCCGTTCGGAATCGCGCGGGTTGCCTTGTTGCAGAACCTCGCCCTGCTGCAGGGGCTCGATCGGCGGGATGACGTCGGCGATGGTGAGCTCCACCTCGCGTGGGGAGCGCGTCGAGAAGACCACCTGCTCGACGGCGCTGTGGGCGTTGCCGGGGGCGCGGAAGGGACTCTGCCCGGCGCCCGAGTTCAGGTGCATCTGCACGACGTGCCCGTCGGCACGCTCGAAGGTCGTGTAGACGTTGAGGAACGCCTGCACGTAGTACGTGCCGTCGGGGACCTCACCGAAGGTGTCGAAGGGGTAGCCGATGACGGCGTCATCGGTGCTGTCGATGACGACGGAGTCGCCGGCGGCGAAGCCGCTGACGTCCATTCCCCACAACGGCACGCCGGTGAGCCCCGTCTGCTGGCGCGGCTCGCGGCCGTCTGTGCGCGAGATGATGACGTAGGCGCGTCCGTTGACCGGAGTCTCGAGGCCGAGATCGGCGATGGCCTGCTCGGCCTCCGCCGACAGGTTGATGCGGAACCGGAGCGACTGCTGCGCCGTTGGCGCGGCGGAGGGCGTTGGCTCTGCGGAGGGTGTTAGCGCGGCGGAGGGTGTTGGCTCAGCGGAAAGCGTTGGCGCGGCGGTCCCCGCCAGCATGATTCCGGCCGTAGCAACGATCGCCACGACCGACAACGGCAGCACAACCCATGACCTTGACCGCTTCATGTCATTCCTCGCTATCTACCCAGGCGACCTCGTCGCCGACGGCGATCTCGCCGTCGTCGAGCACGTAGCCGAAAGCGCCGCCGCCCCATTCGGGGCGTAGCGCGTCTTTGAGACCGGGGTGCATCTCGTCCATGAGATTGCAGGGAGCTGTTTCGTTGACGATCTTGAGGCGCGAGCCGCCGATCGACAGCGTCTTGCCGTGGGATCGGACCAGTTTGATGCCGCTCACCAGGAGATTGGCTCGACGCGTCGAGGGATCGAGCGTTGCACCGAGGGCGGCCGTGACCGCCTCCCATCGTTCCTTCTCGATCAGTGTGACCTGTCGCCAGCCGCCCCAATCGGCGTTACCGACGAGGCCCTTCTCGGCGGCGAGGGTCGCGCGGTCCTTCGCGTCCATCACTCCACCATGGGCGCGCTTGATCCAGATGGCCTCGAGGCGCCCGCTACCGGTTCCGTCTTCTTTCATCCCGTGGTCTTGCTGCCGCCGAGGCACTCCGGCGACTCGTTGCGGGCCTGATCTGCTGCCCACTCGGCCGGGGTCATGGTCTGCAGGCCGAGGGCACGGATGTGGCTTGCGACCTCGTCGGCGAGCGTCCGGTACACGGCCTGGTGACGCTGCACCGCCGTCTTGCCCTCGAACTTCTCCGACACAACCAACACCCGAAAATGCGATTCGGCGCCGTCGGGCACGCTGTGCATGTAGCTCTCGTCGGCGACCTCGAGGTGCGTCGGGTCGAAGGCGTCCGTCACCTTCGTCTCGATGGTGCGGTGCATCGAGCCGTTCATGATTCGGTGCCCTCCAAGAGTCGAACTCGATGGCAATCCCGGCCGGCATCCTTGGCCTCGAAAAGCGCCTCATCGGCGGCGCGGATGAGGTCGTCGATATCGGCCTCCGCGTCGGGATTGACGACCCCGCCGAGGCTTATCGACACCGAAATGTCGCCGCTCTCGGTGGCAACGGGCTCATGGCCCACGGCCTCCCGCAAACGTTCCATCGCGCGCCCCGCCTCCTCGACGTTGCAGTCGTAGAGGGCGATGAGGAACTCCTCGCCGCCGTATCGGCCGACGTCCTCGTAGGAGCGCAGCGCGTCTTCGAGTCGCTCCGCCACGGTGCGCAGCACGGAGTCGCCCGTGAGGTGCCCATGCTCGTCGTTGACCTTCTTGAAATGGTCGATGTCGCACAGTACGAGGGTGATCGACTTGTCTTGCCGGCGCGCGCGGTCCATCTCGCGCTCGACCTTGTCGATGATCGCCGTACGATTCCATAGCCGGGTCAGACCATCATGGGTGGCCTGATGCTGCAGCGCGTCGCGGGCGACGCGAAGCTGCCAGTTCAGGTCGACGAGCCGCTCGTAGAGACGGCTGCGGTCGAGAATCGCGGCGACGTGCTCGGCGATCTGAGCGAACACTCCCTTGTGATTTTCCTGGTAGGCGTCCGCTTGCCTGCTGGAAAAGACCATCATTCCGATGGGCGCCTCGGCATTCTTCAGCGGGCAGGCGAGGCAGGAACGCATTCCCTCGTCAACGATATGCCGGGTAGGCTCCGACTCGGGATGCTCTTGCAGGTACGCCTCGAGATCGTTCACGATCACCGGCTCTCCGGCGTCGAGTATGGCAGCCACGGCGCTATCCGAAAGAGGCGCCGCGTACCCCGACCCCATCGTCAGGCTGTCGGCTTCGGAGCGAGCCCAGCGCGAAAGCATGAGCTCGCCGTCATCCTCGACGACAGCCATACCGATGCGGTCATAGGGAATCACGGAGCTGAACGTGTCGTAGATGAGGTCGAGCACCTGCTCGACGATGAGGCCGGAACCCTCATCGTCGGTGTTGGCCCGGTGCTCGGCTGCTTCGAACGTCTCGTCGAGCTTCAGCTCCAAAGTGATAAGGGCTTTCTCGACCTCGGTCGCGTCTTTCACGTCGGGGGTCTCACTCGGCGGGGAGTCGCTCATGGGATCTCGTTCGGCTGGGAGTCGCGCGCAAGGGCCTCTTTCTCGGCCACGATGGATGCCCCATGATAATCCGCGCCCGCGGATTACCGAGACGGTTTCGGGTCTCCGGAGCGGTTTTCCCGGCAAAAAAACGAGCGCGGCGACCCGCCCGGCCATGAGCTGAGGGTCGGATCGCCGCGCTGGGTCGTCGGGCGTCAGGAGGGACTCACCCTGACGCGTCCGATCTGGCTGATGTCTACTGGCGCTTGGCGGTCCACTCCAGTTCGCCGCGTTGGCCCATCGACAGCGTTCCCGACATCGTGTCACCGTCGACGGTGCCCTCGTAGGCGCGAGGGCCACGGCCGCCGCCTCCACGACCGCCACCGCCGCCGCCACCGCCTCCGCGGCCGCCGCCGGCGATGTTCAGCGTCACGGCGTTGCCCTCAACCGTTCCGGTAACCTCGCCCGGCTCCTCCATGCCCTCGGCCATCATGGTGCCGGTGATGTTCGCGCCGTCTTGCTCGAGGTTGAGCGTCATCGTGCGCTCGTTGCCGTTGGGCAGGCTCATGGTCAGCAGCCATTCACCGGTCACGTCGGCGTTCTGGATTGCGTAGGCAACGTTGGTCGCGAGCAGCAGCGCGGCCGCGAAGCCCAGGAACAGACTGAACCGTCGTTTCATCTTCGGTCTCCAGCGTGGGGACGGAGGTTGAATCTCGTGGGAGCACGAGGTCAGGGAGCCACGCCCCGAATTCTACTCCCGCGTGCCGCGGTGCGTCCACGGAGGCGCGGCCGGTTCGTCAGCCGCCCGCCGGTCGAGGGTCGCGTTCGCTTTGTCTATGCTTGGTCGTGGTCGAACGGCCCCGTACGGTGGCCGACGTATCGAACAACCCGTTGCCGCAAGCGCAGGAGGATGCTGGATGAAGATTCGCGCCGCCGTATTGGAGGAGTTCGGCAAGCCGCTCGAGGTGCAGGAGCTCGATCTCGAGGGCCCCAAGGCCGGCGAGGTGCTGGTGAAGGTGGAGGCCTGCGGCGTGTGCCATACCGACCTCTATTCCGCCGGCGGCGCCGATCCGAGTGGCTACGTCCCCACGGTGCTCGGACACGAGGGCGCCGGCGTCGTCGAAGCCGTGGGCGACGGCGTCACCCTGGTGCAGCCCGGAGACCACGTCATCACGCTGTTTTCGCCGGAGTGCGGCGAATGCGTTCACTGCAGCAGCGGCAAGACCAACATCTGCATGGCGATTCGCGAGACGCAGGGTAAGGGTGTGATGCCCGACGGCACACCGCGCCTCTCACGCGACGGCGAGCCGATTCGCCATTTCATGGGAACCAGCACGTTTGCCGAGTACACGGTGATGCCGGAGATCGCCCTCGCCAAGGTCGACAAGGAAGCGCGACTCGACGTCGTTTGCACGTTGGCGTGCGGGGCGGCGACCGGCCTCGGCGCCGCGATGTACAAGGCGAAGGTCGAGCCGGGTACGACGTGCGCGGTCTTCGGCGCCGGGCTCGTGGGGCTGGGTGCCGTTGCGGGATGCAGGATTCAGGGCGCCGGGCGCATCATCGCGGTCGACCTTTCCGCTGATAGGCTCGAGACGGCAAAGGCCTACGGAGCCACCGATCTGATCGTCGCCGGGCCCGATGCGGATCCTGTGCAGCAGATTCTCGACATGACCGGCGGCTTCGGCGCGGACTACACGTTCGAGGCGACCGGCCTCGTCGGCGTCATGGGACAAGCGGTCGAGGCGGCCCGCATGGGATGGGGCGTGTGCACCGTCCTCGGCGTCGCCGGCAAGGGTGAGACGCTCGACATCGTGCCGCGGTTTCTGATCACCGGGCGCACCGTAATCGGCGGCAGCTTCGGCGGTACGCGTGGGCGCACCAACGTGCCGCAACTCGTCGACATGTATCTACAGGGCAAACTGGACCTCGAGGGCTTCATCTCTCACCACATCACGCTCGACGAGGTCAACAAGGGATTCGATCTGATGGAAGCCCAGGACGGTATTCGGTCGGTGATCACGTTCTGAAGGCAACCTCACTGCCGGGCCCGCGCGACGCCACACCAACGTACGTGCCCGACCCTGATATTCACTCAGCATCTCGGCAAGGAGATAGCAATGATCGTCGAACGCGCGCTCAACCGGCAGTACCTGTCCAATAGCTTCGTCGTCGGTGACGAACCGGGCGGCAGTGCCGTCATCATCGACGCCGGCGGTCCGTCGGAGCCGCTGACCGACTTCATCGCTGCCAACGAGCTCGACGTCACGCACCTCTTGTGCACCCACCATCACGTCGATCACGTCAGCTTCAACGGCCTCTTCGTGCAGGAGTACAGCTGCCCGGTGCTCGTTCCCGCGGCCGAAGCGGACCTCTTTGCCGGCCACTACGACGGCACGCTCGAAGACAACGAGGTGGTCACGAGCGGCGGCTTGTCGATCACGGCGCTCCATACGCCGGGACATACGAAGGGCATGCTGGCGTTCCTGATCGGGGCCGGTGAGGGCGCGGACGCCGCCGAGGGTGTGTTTACCGGCGATACGCTCTTCAAGGGCACGGTCGGAGGAACGCTGGCCCCGGGGCACTCGACCTTCGCCGATCTCAAGCATTCGATCATGGACGTGCTGATGAAACTGCCGAACGACCTTGCGGTGTATCCGGGGCACACGGACTTCACGACCGTTGGCGAGGAATGGGAAGGAAATCCCTTCGTGCGCATCTGGAGGGGCGTGGATACCCCGGAGATCAAGCGCTGTACGGCGATGGGCCAGCCCGCCGATCTCGTGTTGCGCGCCATGGACTACGACGGGGGCACCAAGTGCTGGGTGCGCTTCGACGACGGCGGCGACGAGATCGCGCCGGGCAGCAAGGTCGTCGACGTTGATTAGACCTGCCGCCGCCGCCGAAACAACCAGGTTTATCGGGCTTCCCTTGCGGCTTCGAGTGGACTAATGTCCGGTCCCATAACCAGCGAGCTTGCCAAACCAGCATATTTCCTATAGGAATGTCCGGTTATGCAACGGCGTGGCTTTGTGAATTGGTTTCTCGGGCTCTCCGGCACGGCTCTCCTCGGGTCGGTCTTCTATCCCGTATGGCGTTTCATGAATCCGCCGGACGTGCCCGAGGCGAGCACCAATCGCGTCGAGGCGGGGCCGACCAACGACCCCGAGCTCATCGAGAACGGCTTCAAGATCCTTGAATTCGGCACCCTGCCGGTCATCCTCATCCGCGCTGCCGACGACGACTTCCGCGCCTTCGCCGGCACATGCACCCACCTCGATTGCATCGTCGAGTTCCAGAGCGCCGAGCAGCGGATCTGGTGCAACTGTCACAACGGCGAGTACAACCTGCAGGGTGAAGTCGTTGCCGGACCGCCGCCGCGCCACCTGGAGCATTTCGAGGTAGACCTCGTCGACAATGGGGTCGGCCAGCCGCGCACCGTCGTCGTGACGAGGTCCTGATCGTGCGTACCGCGGCGAGCGACCTGCGCAGCTGGCTCGATGAGCGCATGCCGCTGCAGGAGATCATAGAGTTCGGCAGTCACAAGACAGTCCCGGTGCACCGCTTCACGGTCGTGTACTACTTCGGCGGCATGACGCTGTTCTTCTTCATAGTCCAAGTGTTGACCGGCATCCTCCTCATGCTGTACTACCGGCCCTCGGCCGAGGAGGCGTTCGAATCCGTCGAGTTCATCATGACCACGGTACCCTTCGGCTGGCTGATCCGGTCGATCCACTCGTGGTCGGCCAACCTGATGGTGTTCTTCGCCTTCGTGCACCTGGCGACGGTGTTTTTCACCCGCGCGTACCGCAAGCCCCGGGAGATCACCTGGATCACCGGTTGCCTCCTGTTGTTTGTCGCTCTCGGCTTCGGGTTCTCTGGCTATCTGCTGCCGTGGAACCAGTTGGCCTTCTTTGCCACACGCGTCGGGACCGACATCGCGGGCGCCGTTCCGTTGGTCGGTGAGTGGATGCTGCGCTTCCTGCGCGGTGGTGATCAGGTTACCGGCGGCACCCTGTCGCGCTTCTATGGATGGCACGTGGCCATTTTGCCGATGATCGTCACGGCGTTGATCGGAATCCACGTTCTGCTGGTGCAGATTCAGGGCATGAGCGTGCCGCCTTCCGAGGTGGACATCGCGAGGCAACGTCGGCCGATGAAGTTCTTCCCCAACTTCGCCCTGCGCGACCTTTTCGGCTGGATCCTGGCGCTGGGTGTTCTGTCGGCCTTCGCGGCGCTGTTTCCGTGGGAGCTGGGCGAGAAGGCCAATCCGTTCGCCCCGGCCTTCGCCGACATTCGGCCCGAGTGGTACTTCATGTTCATGTTTGAAACGCTCAAGTTGGTGCCGGGCGGCGAGGTGCTAGGCATCGAATACGAGGCCATCCCGATCCTGTTCTTCGGCCTCGCCGGCCTGCTCATGGTCCTGGTGCCGTTTCTCGACAGGGCGGGGCGCGGCCCGCTGTTTCCGTTGGTGGGCGTGGGGGCAACCGTGTATATCGTCGGCATGACCGCCTGGGGTTACCGATCGTGGCTGCCGGTGTGGATCGTATTGGGTACGGGGGTATTGTCGGTGATCCTCAGCCTGGCCACGCGGCGGGTGCCGCGCGCGGGAGGTCCTGAATCATGAGGCGACGGGCTGTGACGTTGGTGACGCTGGCGATCTTCGCTGCCGTGGCTACCGCAGCATGGGCTCTTGGCGGCGCCGTGGCGCCGCGGGAACCGGAGGTCGAGGCCGGGCCGGCTCCCGTGAGTGCTGCGCTTCAGCTCGGCGACACGTCGTGCGTCACTTGCCATTTCGACACTGAACTCTTCGAACCCGAAGAGATTGCCCTCATCGAGGGTTTTCACGATGACGTGCACGCTTCCGTCGGGCTCTCTTGCCACGACTGCCACGGGGGCAACCCGGATCCGGCGCTCGCCGAGGACTACGTCGGGGCCAAAGACGAAGACTTCGTTGCGAGCCCGTACCGCGGCAGGCCCGGGGCTGCCGACATACCGGCATTCTGCGGAGAGTGTCACTCCAGCGCTGCGTACATGCGGCGCTTCAGTCCGTCCCCACGGGTGGACCAGGAAAGCGAGTATTGGACCAGCCAGCACGGACAGGGGCTGGCGTCGGGCGACACCAACGTGGCCACTTGTATCAGCTGCCACTCCACCCACGGGGTACGCCGGATTGCCGAATCGGAATCGCCCGTCTACCCCACGCGGGTCGCCGAGACGTGCAGCAGCTGTCACGCGGACGTCGAGCGTATGAGCGGCTACACGCTCCCCGGAGGCCGGCCGCTACCGGTCGACCAGCACGCACGCTGGCGGGAGAGCGTCCACGCCGAGGCGATGTTCGACAAGGAAGACCTCACCGCGCCGACGTGCAACGATTGCCACGGCAATCACGGCGCGAGCCCACCGGGGCTGGACTCGGTGGCCTTCGTGTGCGGCCAATGCCACGGGCGCGAGGCGGACATCTTTCGACGCAGCCCCAAGCGTGCAGGCTTCGAGGCACACAACGACTACCTGGCTGATGCCGAGGGCGAGGGCTGCGTCGCCTGCCACGATCTCCCGGAGCCGGCGGCGCTGCTGACCGATTTCGGTTCCTTCGGGGAGTGCGCCGCGTGCCACGGCAACCACGGCGTCGTGCGCCCGACGTTGAGTTTTCTTTCGCCGCTACCGGATGCGCCGTGCGCGTTTTGTCACCCGGCCGGCCCCGGGATTCACTTCCCCGAGCCCGAGGAGCACATTGTCGAGTTTGACGCCATGCTCGATGAGTTGTTGGCGGAGGCGACACAGGCCGGGTTCGAGGGCGAAGAGCGTTTCGACTGGCTCGTCGATCGTGCCCAGGAGTTGCCGCAACACACACTCGGTCCCGGTGCGGACGGCAGACCGATACGACGGGCGGAATTCGACGAGCTGTTTACCAAGTTCCGCATCGGTAAGACTTCCTTCACCTACGAGGATCCGGCGACCGGCGAGACGGTCCGCGCGCCGATCCGCCGGTGCGCCAGTTGCCACGCCGGCGAGGAGATTCTCGGTGACGACGCCCTGGGTATCCGCGTCGCCGGAAACCTACTCGGTCACATGCAGGAGCTGACTTCGCTTACCGCGGCGGCGGAACGCGTCTTGTTGGCTGCCCGCCGAGGCGGCGTGGAAACCGGGGAAGCCGGGCTCGAGGTTGAGCGCGCGATCGATGCACAGATCGGTCTGGAGGTCCTGCTGCACGCCTTCGATACGAGCGCCGAGAGTGAGTTCATGACGGCCCACGGGGACGGTATGGTGCGCGCCGAAGCTGCCCTGGCAGCCGGTGATGAGGCACTGGGGGAGCTGCTCTTCAGACGCCGAGGTCTGGTGGTTGCGCTGGGGTTGATCCTGCTCGTGCTGATCGGTTTGGCGCTGAAGATCAATGAGGTATCGGCGCGCGAAGATCGGCCGTCTAGCGCGGATCTCTAGCAGGCCGTGGTGAAAGTGTGATGGGTCTGGCGGGTGGGTCGCCTGCTTGTGCCAGGTAGGCCTGCAAGTCGCGCAGGTCGGCGCCGCTGAGCTCGGGCCACGGCAGATCGTTGCCGAGGATGGAGTCTTTCATCAGCGGTGCGTGGTTCCACATCGTCGACACCAGGTTCGCGGGAGACGAGGTCGCCGCGGCCCCGCCGAGCGCCGGGCCCGTCAGGTCAGCGGCCTCTCCCTCGGTGAGCCCGTGGCAGGCGGAGCACGAGCGGCTGACGAACAGGTCCGCACCACGATTCGCGTCGCCGGCGGCGTCGGCGAACGAAAGAAAATAGAGGAAGGCCGCCAGGTCAGCGAGCTCGCTGTCGTCGAACTGCGGCCAGCCAAGGCCGCGTTCTGCCATCGCGTCGCTCATGGCGAGGCCGTGGTTCCACATCGTCGAGGCGATCGCCTCGGCAGGTCGGCGCAGCTCGAACTCGGCCAAGTCCGGACCGCCACGACCGCCGCGCGCGTCGCTGCCGTGACAGCTCGAACATCCCTTGGCGCTGAAGAGCTGCCCGCCCTGATTGGGGTTGCCCGGAGTGGAGAGCAACGGTTGGCGTGGCTGCGGGCCGGCCCGTTGACGGATATAGGCGCTCAGGTCGGCCAGGTCGCCGTCCTCGAACAGCGGCGGCGGTACGTTCATTCGTCGCATGCTTTCGAACATCGAGGGACCGTGGTTCCAGATCTGCTGCGCCACCGACAGTGGCGATGCGAAGCGGCTGAGCTCGGCAAGGTCGGGCCCGATGTTGGCTTCGCCTCCGCCGATTGCGTGGCACGACGAGCATGCCTCTCGTTCGAACACCGCCCGTCCCGCTGCGGCGTCGCCTGGGCGGCCGAGGTAGTCGATGAAGTAGAGGAAGGCCACCAGCTCGGTGGCCTGCCGAGCGCTGAGCTGAGGCCACTCCATTCCCGATACGTCGAAGGTGACCGTCATTCCCGGTACGTGGTTCCACAATGCGGCGCCGAGCTCCAGGAACGTGCCGTCGAAGCGGCCCTCGCCGAGGATGGGGCCGATGCTGGCCTCGCTCCCGGCCAGGCCGTGGCACTGGACGCACTGTTTACTCTCGTACAATACGCGGCCGCGCAGCGGGTTGTCGGGAAGCTGGATCTCCGACGGCGACTGCCCCGATGCCGCCAGGGCCACGAGGCCGAGCGAGAGGCAAGAAACGATGATGCCAATCAGCGCCACCCGCCGCGCCGCGACCAACCGCGCCGCTACCCGCCGTGTCGTCCGGGGCGCTGTGTTGCAGTGCGGAAGCAGG
Organism: uncultured Acidobacteriota bacterium; assembly: GCA_964430745.1. Classification (GTDB taxonomy): domain Bacteria; phylum Acidobacteriota; class UBA890; order UBA890; family UBA890; genus CBDCGW01. The sequence goes on from CAYSHI010000365.1 coordinate 14,850, forward strand.
GCACGGCGGCTTGGTGAGGCCCTCATGACGAGCTCTCCGCGTCGACGTCATCGCGCCGGCCCCGCTGCAGCCCGACGTAGACGTAGGTCAGTACGCCCGCGCCGATGAGAAACACGGGGATGGCGACGATCGAGATGCCGACAGATGCGGTGGGCATGTCGTTCAACCGGATCGAAAGTCGAATCAAGTGAATGATCCAACCCGAGATGCCCAACACGAAGACCCACATCCACACCACGGAGAGGAGCTGGAGGACGGAAACCCAGGCCAGTTCGGGTTCTTTACTCATCTCAGGCTCCTTCTGCCGCTTCGGAGCGTGGCGCCGGCGCCGGATCCGGCAGGTAGTGCTCCAATCGCTCGATCGTGTGTGGGATCGACTCTTCACGACCCTCCTGGATCTCCCAGATCGATATCAACGGGAAGAAGCGCGAGAACAGCGTGAAGCCGAGCATCAAGCTGGCGATGCCGGCGCCGAACATGGCCCACTCCACCAGGCTGGGAATATAGAAGCCGGCGGGATAAGGGAGTCGTGGGTTGGCCAGCGACGGCACCACGATGTTGAGTCGCTCGAGCCACATACCGATGACCACGGCAAGGGAGGCGATGAAGATCCCCGGAATCGTGCGCGTGCGCCGGAAGCTCAGAATCACCACCGGGATGAGAAAGTTGCAGGCCACCATGCCCCAGAAGAAGGGGGCGTAGGGGCCGGTGAACTTGTAGTAGAAGACCCGCATCTCGCTCGGCTCGTTACCGAAGAAGGCGGTGAGGTACTCCGAGAAGGTGAAATAGAACCAGAGCAGCGACGAGATCAGCAGCAGCTTCGAGAGGTGGTCGAAGTGGATCTGCTTCAGGTAGCGCTCGAGGTGGAAGATGCGCCGCAGCGTGATCATCACCATCATGAGGGCGGCGATGCCCGAGAAGATGGCCCCGACGACGAAGTAGGGACCGAAGATGGTCGAGTGCCAGCCCGGTTGCAGCGTCATGGCGAAGATGTACGAGATCACCGTGTGCACCGAGACGGCGACGGGGATGACCAGGATCATCATGATGCTGACGGCGCGGTCGAGCACCTTACGTTGCCGCGGCGTCCCTTGCCAGCCCCACGCCATGAAGGTGTACAACCAGCGCGGTTTGGCGCCACGGTCGCGCAGCAGGGCGATGTCGGGAATCATCGGGATGTACAGATAGACCGTTGACGCCATGAAGTAGGCGGTGATCGCGCTCACGTCCCAGAGAAGGGGAGATTGCAGACGGCCCGCCGTGAAGATGTTCAGTGCGCGCTCCGGCCGGCCGAGGTCGAGGACGGGGTGGAAGCCGCCGATTGCCAGCACGACCACCGTGATGACCTCGGCCATGCGCGTGATCGGGCGCCGCCATTCGGCGTTGGAAAGCCTCAGGATCGCCGAGATCAGCGTTCCCGCGTGGCTGATGCCGATGAAGAAGACGAAGTTGACGATGTAGAAACCCCAGACGACCGGTTGGTTGAGCCCGGTGACGCCGAGGCCGTAGAGAATCTGGCGACTGAAGATCACCCACGCTCCCAGGATGACCATGATCAGCAGCGTGGTGACGACGCGGAAGCCGCTGCCGGGCTGCAAGACGGGG
>CAYSHI010000366.1:0-22905 GCA_964430745.1 uncultured Acidobacteriota bacterium
GAGCGTGGTCCCGACAGCCAGGGGCGAATGCTAGCCAGGGTTGTAAAGGGAGGCAGTTTACAACTCATTTTGGTCTAGCTAAGGCGACGGGACCACGTGCTCCGGACACTCGTTCCTTCAGTTGCGACGCTGCACACGACCGGCTCACAGCCGTTCCACCGCGCGCAAGTGCGCGCTCCGAGACCGGGGGTTCACCTCGACCTCGTCGGCTCGTGGCCGCAACGGGCGCTTCGTCAGGATTTCAACCTCTGTGAACTTGCTGCAGGCGCAACGCGGCAACTTCGGCGGGCACACACAGTCGCTCGCCAGATAGCGAAATGCCTGTTTTACGACTCGATCTTCCAGCGAATGGAAGGTGATGATGACCAGACGTCCGCCGGGCGCCAGCAAGCGGGCGGCGCCGACGACGAACTCGTACAACCCGTTGAGCTCGTCGTTGACGGCGATACGGATGGCCTGAAAAGTGCGCGTCGCCGGATGGATACGCTCCGGCGCGCGCGGGATCGCGGCGCTGACGATTTGGGCGAGCTGGTCCGTCGTGCGCAGCCTCTTGCCGCGACGCGCCGTGACGATCGCCCGGGCGATACGGCCCGCGTAGCGTTCGTCACCGTAACGTCGCAACACCGAGGCCAGCTCATCCCCGTCGAGCTCGTTGACGAGATCGGCGGCGGTCCGCGCGGAGGTGCGATCCATTCGCATATCGAGGGGCCCGGAACGGCGGAACGAGAAGCCACGTTCGGCCGAATCGAGCTGCATGGAGGAAACGCCGAGATCGGCCACAATGCCGCGAATCGGCCACCAGCGGTGCTCGAACGCCAGTTGAGGTAGGCGCCGGTAGTCTTCGCCGATGAGCTGAATTCGAGAATTCCAGGGGTTGAGGCGCGTGCGCGCCATCTCGAGCGTCTCGGTGTCGCGATCGAGGCCGATGACGGTGCAGTCGGGGCAGGAGGCCATGATGGCCGCGCTATGACCGCCGCCGCCCACCGTGGCGTCGACAATCAGACCGCCGCCCGGAGAGAGGTGATCGAGAACCTCGTCAACCATTACCGGGCAGTGAATCGGGCCTGGCTCCATATCTGCGCGTGCGTCCAGTTCTTGCGGCCACGGAAGCCGCATCGGGCCGGCCAGCGTCTCGATGGGGGCGACGGTAATCATCAGATGCCCATCTCAGCCAGCTTTTCGAAGTCTTCGTTGGTCAACGGCTCGTTTTCGAGGCGACCGCGGAAGATCTCGTGGTTCCAAACGACCAGGTAGTCCATTTGCCCCATCACCACCACTTCGCCGCTCATCCGCGCCTCGTCGCGCAGCAGGGCGGGGACCAGAACACGGCCTTGCTTGTCCATGGTGGTGACGTGACCGAAATAGTTGACGCGATCCATGAACTTTTGGCGGGCCGGGCTCATGGCTGGAATCTTGTTGATCCGCTCTTCGACAGCGGCCCACACGGGAAGGGGATAAATGCGGACGTTGTTGCCGTCGACGCTGGTGAGGAACACCTCGGCTCCGTAGGACTCGCGGATCGCGGAGCGGAACGACGTGGGGATCTTGATGCGTCCCTTGTCGTCGACCGTTGCCGGCTGGTTTCCGCGAAGCATCTCACCCTCGTCTCCAATTCCCCCTGATTCAGGGATGATCAACCACTTTGGTCCACTGCTGACCACTCGCGACTATACGAATCCCCGGAACGTAGTGTCAAGCACGAAATCCGAAAAAGGCCATAAATGTCGATTTCGGCCGAGAAGCGGTCCCAAGACCGGATTTACGCCGAACCAGACCAGGGTGGACCGAAGTGGACCGAATTCGACCGTTTCGCCGAGCGGGGAGTAGCAGGTCGAGCGTGGCGGGTGGAGGTTGACGGGAGGGGGTGTGGATCGAGGGTGCCCTTCGCCGTGCTGTGCGGGTATTTGAGCGGCTGTCGCCGCGTTTGCGGACCGCAGGGCCCGCGAGAGGGCACCCTCGATCCACACCCCCTCCCTCAGATCTCTAGAAGCTACGTCGGACCTGCCACGTCCCGCGCCCGGCCGGCATCGACGTCTCTCCGCGCCAACCATGGAACCTCGCCGGCGACTCGATGGGAGGATTCTCCGGCAACCGTGCGCGGCCGAGCGCGAGTGACTGTTGCAAGACAGCACCCTGGTAGACCCGCTGAACGCTGGGTTGCCGGAGAATCCTCCCCCGAGCCGGAAGACGGCAGGGCCGGCTTTCGGGGGATGCCGAGGTCTCGTCATTGTCTCGCTGCTACTGCGCGAGTAGTTACTCCGTCCTTGTTCGGCCGGGCGGAGGTATCGGCGGTCAGCGGGCGTTCGGCGTGTCTCGAAAGCGGCTGTCTGGCGCCAGGCAATGGCGCTTGGCCGCCTATGCTGCCCGCCGATACCTCCGACGGCCGGCGGTTGGTCGCATGGCTATCTCAGGGAATCAGGGTTGCCGGGCCGGGTGCGTTCCGCCGGGGAGCCTCGTCTTGGCGGGACCGATGCAGAGGGAGCGGGAAGGGAAGTGGGTGCCCTGTCGCGTGTCTTGCGCACCGCAGACGCGGCGCCAGCCGCTCGAGTAATCGCACCAACACGGCGAAGGGCACCCACTTCCCTTCCCGCTCCCACCTAGCACCACGGCTCCCGTCTAAGACCCGAGCCGCTACCCGACGATCGGGCCCGCCCGCCGCATCAATCGGTCGATGCGCTCCTGCATCGGCGGATGCGTCGAGAACAGCTTGCCGAGGCCGCCGGCGAACGGCTTGACGATGTACATGTGGGCCGTAGCGGTCGAGGCGGGCGACATCTCGGCAGGTACGCGCTGGTTGACCTGCTCGAGGCGGCGCAGCGCGCTGGCGAGGCCCTGGGGGTGTCCGACCATGTCGGCGCCGGTGGCGTCGGCCTTGAACTCGCGCGTTCGTGAGATCGCCATCTGCACCATCAGGGCGGCCATAGGCGCCAGGATGGCCATCGCGAGCACGCCGAAGATGTTGCTGTCGCGATCACGACCACCGCCGAAGATGGCGGAGAAGCGCGCCATGGACGCCAGCATCATGATGGCCCCGGCGATGGTGGCGGCAACCGACGAGATCAGGATGTCGCGGTTCTTGACGTGCGCGAGCTCGTGCGCCACGACCCCTTCGAGCTCCTGCTCGTCGAGCATCTCCATGAGGCCCTGGGTTACGGCGACGGCCGCGTGATCGGGGTTTCTGCCGGTGGCGAAGGCGTTGGGGACCTTGGTCCGTATGACGTAGAGATCCGGTTTCGGCAAGCCGGCCCGCTGCACCAGCCGTTCCGTCATGCGGTGCAGCGCGGGGTAGTCCTGCTCGCTTGCGGGTTGGGCTCCGGAGGTGCGCAGGACGATCGAGGCCGAAAACCAGTAGCTGCCGATGTTCAGCACGACGGCAACGACAAAGGCGATGATGATTCCCTGCCGACCGCCGAAAAAGCCGCCGAAGGCGATCAACACAGCAGTAAGCAGAGCCAGAAGAAGGGTCGTCTTGATAGTGCTCATGGTATCCGCGGAGGTCGTTTCAGGAGACGTCAGCGAGGCTCGCAACGAATCGCCGCGAGCTTGCCCGATAAGCGAATTTTAGCAGGGGCCGGAGGCGCAGGTGCGGCCGAGTGCGGGCTATGGCAGCAGGATCACCCAGATGGCGCCCATACCGGCGCCGAGCAGGCCGGCGAGAATCGCGGGCAGCACGCGAGCGGCGCCGTGCGGCTGCCAGGCCCCGTCGAGCCAGCGCTCGAACAGCATCCCCACCAGGGCGGCGAGAAAGACGGGACCGCCGTCGGAGGGGCCGAGGAGGCGGAGGCCGAACGCGAGCGAGGCGGTCAACGCGGCGGCGGCAGCAGCCGCGACAGCGGCTTCGGCCGAGATGGCGCCGCGGGTCGGTGTTGGCAGCGGTCGCAGTCCCGGCAACGCGTAGGCGGGCTCGGCGAACACCGCGCCGATCTCCAGCCCGAGCCCGATCGCAGCCCCGGTCGCGATCGCGGCGACCGCTGCCGCCGCGACGTACATCGGCTCCGAAGTTGCCGGTGCGAGTATTCCGAGGGCCACACCTACGGCAAGCGCACCCGCGAGGCGCACGGCCGAGCCTGCGCCGCCGAGCTCTCGCCGGACGGAGCGCGACCAGGCGGCGGTGAGGCGGGCGGTGATCCACAGCGCGAGCACGCCCGCAAGCAGTGTGATCAGGGCGCTCACACCGGGCATGTCAGCTCTCCTTGGCTGCCTGTTGCCTCCAGAAATCCAGCACCGATGCCAGCGTTTCTTCGAAGTCGAAGCGAGGCTTCCAGCCGAGCTCTTCTCGCGCCCGCGTGGCATCGCCCACCAGCGCCGCCAGATCGACCGACCGCACACGGTCGGCATCTTGTCGCACCTCGATGTCCGCGTCTACCGCCCCGCGCAGCCGATCGAGCACATCCGCGATCTCGACGGCGTTGCCGCTGGCGAGGTTGTAGGCTTCTCCGGCGACGCCGCGATCGGCCACAAGCAAGTAGCCGTCGACGATGTCACGCACATCGCTGAAGTCGCGGCGTGTCTGCAGGTTGCCGACCTTGATGAGGGGATCCGCGAGGCCCGCCTCGATCCATGCCACCTGGCGCGCGAAGTCGGCGCACACGAAGCTCGGCGCCTGCCACGGGCCGGTGTAGTTGAACGTGCGCAGGATCACCGTCGGAACGTCTTCCGACTTCCATGCCTGCCGCGCCAAGACCTCGCAACACACCTTGCTGACCGCGTAGGGGCTTCGTGGGTCCGACGGGGTGTCTTCGTTCAGCGGGTGAGAATCCGCCGGCGCCGGTCCGTACACCTGGCCGGTGGAGGCGAGAACCACGGTGGGCTTGGGGTCGATCTCTGCGGCAACCTCGAGCACGGCCGAGGTGCCGATGACGTTGATCTCGAAGGTCTCGCGACGTTGCGTCCAGGCCTCCCCGACGTGGGTCAGGGCGGCGAGGTGAAAGATCGTGTCGGGGCGAAACTCGGTCGCCAACGCGCGCATCGCGTCGGCGTCGCGGATATCGCCCTCGAGCAGCGTGATCTGCCCGCCGAGAGGGGTGAGCTGTGCTCCGAAGCGACAATCGATTCCGGCGACCGCATCGCCGCGATCGATGAGCGCGCGGGCGAGGTGCCCGCCGGCGAAGCCGCCGATGCCGGTGATCAGGCTGCGCATGCGCCCGTGGAGGTCCCGTTCAAGCGCGGACTCGTTCGCGCCAGTAGTCGAGCAGGTCCTTGGCGGTCTGCTCGAAGGGGATCTTCGGCTCCCAGCCGGTCGCCTTGCAGAACTTGCTGTTGTCGCCGAGCAGCAGCGGTACGTCGGAAGGTCGCAGGCGGGCGGGGTCCTCGCGTACCTCGATCTCCGCATCGGAGTGGCTCAGCAGGATGTCGAGGACATCCTGGATGTGGTACGCCTTGCCGCTGGCGACGTTGTAGACGTCGCCCGGCGTGCAATGCTCCAGGCACAGCCAGTAGGCGTTGACGATGTCGCGGACGTCCGTGAAGTCCCGCTCGGGAGTCAGGTCGCCGACGTGCATGACGGGCTCCCGGTGGCCCCTCTCGATGTCGACGATCTGGCGGGCGAAGTTGCTGGTGACGAAGACCTCGCCTCGTCGCGGCCCCGTGTGATTGAAGGCGCGGGTGCGGATGGCCTTCAACCCGTAGGACTGGTGGTACTGATAGGCAAGCGTGTCCTGCGCCACCTTCGACACCGCGTAGGGAGAGAGCGGACGCAGCGGGTTGTCCTCGGTGATCGGTGTCTCCTCCGGATGCACGAGGCCGTACTCCTCCGAGGAACCGGCGATCTGGACGCGCGCGTCGAGCTCCAGCTCGCGCATGGCTTCGAACAGGTTCACCTGCGCCTGGACGTTGTTGTTGATCGTGTCCGCGGGAGAGTTCCACGAGGTCGGCACGTATGACTGCGCCGCCAGGTGGAAGATGCGCTCGGGACGCACGTCGGACAGCAGCTTGGTGACCGACGAGGCGTCGCGCAGCTCGCACTCGCGTACGTCGATGCTGTCGCCGAGGTGCTCGATATTTTCGCGCGGCGAGCGCCAGCGACAGATGCCGACGACCTCGACGTCGCGGTCGAGACAGTAGTCGGCCAGGTGGCTTCCGACGAACCCTGTGATACCGGTGATGAGAACCTTCATGGAGACGTGCCTCTGGCGGACCTTGCCGCGTGCTGCCGGGGGGAGGATGACGGGCGCCAATTTACCACGCTCCGAAAGCCGTCGCGTCTCGACGGGCCGTGGCCCCGATGGCGGGCACCGATGCCTCGGCGCCGGCTTGGTGCGCCTACCCGCCGATGCCCACGCTGCAGCCGTCGCCGATCATCAGGCGGTGGGCTTGCGGCTTGGAGTCGGCGCCGAACACGTGGGCGTCGCGGCCGATGAGGCTGGCGTCGATGCGCCGGTCGAGGTACTCGATGCGGGCGCCGCGCAGCACGATGCAATGCTCGAGCTCGGCGCTGATCACGTGCACGCCGTCCGCGAGTGAGGTGTACGGTCCGACGTAGGCGTTTTCCAGTCGACAGTCTCGGCCGATGATTGCCGGCCCGCGCACAATGCTCCCTGCCAGTGTGGCGCCGGCTTCGATCACGACGTCGCCCTCGACGCGGCAGGTGGCATCGACATGGGCGTCGATACGGCCCTTCATGGTCGAGAGCACCACGCGATTGGCTTCCAGCAGGTCGTCGAGACGGCCGGTGTCCTTCCACCAGCCGCGTACCTTCCTCCAGTGCACGGCGTGCCCGTCGTCGATCAGCTTCTGGATCGCCTCGGTGATCTCGAGCTCGCCCCGTGCCGAAGGTTCGAGCGTGTCGATGGCGCCGAAGACATGGTGGTCGAAGAGATAGACACCCACCAGAGCAAGGTCGGAGGGCGGGTCGCGCGGCTTTTCGACGACCCGCACGACGCGATCTCCCCGCAGCTCGATGACACCGAACCTCTCCGGTTCGGGAACTTGCGCGGCGAGAATTTGTGCGTTGGCGGTGCCGTCGAAGGTGCGGACGAACTCCTCGACGCCGTCCCGCAGGATGTTGTCGCCCAGGTACATGACGAAGGGCTCGTCGCCGAGGTAATCGCGCGAGATCTTTACGGCGTGAGCCAGACCGTGAGGGGCGTCCTGGTGGATGTAGTCGACGCGAGCGCCCCAGCGGGAACCGTCGCCCACCGCCTCTTCGATCTCGCCGGCCGTGTCGCCGACGACGATGCCGATGTCGGTGACGCCCGCCTCCACGAGGTGCTCGATGCCGTAAAAGAGCACCGGCTTGTTGGCGACGGGGATGAGCTGCTTGGCGGAGGTGTACGTCAGCGGCCGCAGGCGTGTGCCGGAGCCGCCGGACAGGATCAGACCCTTCATGCGGTCCCTAGTGTGCCGCGGCACACTAGCGGTTTTCGTTGCCGAAGCCCAGCGATCCGACGTTGAGCAACTCGACGAGCAGCGAGAACTGGATGTCGTCGCGGAAGGAGAATTGATTCTGCGCCAACTGACCGCCGATCGAGCAGCACTGCGTGTTCCATGTCGCGCCGATCATGTAGGCCTGCAGCAGGCCCTGGGATACGTCCCACGTGAGGTTCCCGTTGACCGTGACGAGGTCACGAAAGAGGTTCACGCGGCCGCCGCCGGTCAGCCGATCCGTGGACATCAGATCGATGAGCGACGGGTCGTCCTCGTCGGGGAAAACCTGCGCGCTGCGGAACCAGGTGACGTTGGCGAAGCCGGCCTGGGCTCGCATGCTGCCGGTGAGGGCGAATCCTGCCGGCTGCCAGTCGCGCGTGAAGCGGATGCTCCCCGCGATGTTGATCGGCGGTGTCGGCGTGAACCGGCCGCCGAGCGACCAGGGCAGGGGAATTCGGGGCAGCACCTGGTTCTCGCCGGCCTCGCGCAGGTCGAAGTCACGCGCGAGCTCGACGCTGAACACCTCCCAGACGCCGCGCTGCTCGTCGTTGGGGTTGTTGAAGCGCTTGGCGAGCAAGCGGTTGGTGAGCGAGAAGCGGGCGAAGTGGCGCTCGCCGCCGAAGCGGTCGATCTCGTCGAACTGGATGATCTGGTTGTTGGTGAAATCGAGATGCTCGAGCTGGTTCTGCTTTCCCCAGGTAAAGCGCGGCTCGAGCACGTGCTTGTAGCGCGGCGAGTACTCGCTCGTCGGGGTGTCGAAGATGCGGAAGATGCTCGGCCCGATCACCTGGAAGCCGGTCTCGTACACGTTGCGGAGGATGGGATCGGCTTCGAAATCGCCGCCGATGTCGGCGTAGCGCTGGCTGTAGTACGTGGACCTCCAGGCGAGAAACGGGTTGAAGGTCAACCAGGGGATTTGCGAGAACGCCAGCGACACCTCGGGGAAGGCGTCGAGGCGCTGGTAGCGGCCGCCCCGGGTATCGACGCCGATGTTGCGCTCTTCGCGCAGCAACCCCGCGTAGGATCCCTCGAACGTGACGTACAGAGGCTCGACGATCGGCCGCCGCCGCACGCGGAACTCGACCTCCGGGAGCCGGCGGCGCACGACCGAAGAGGTGTTGCCGAAATAGGTCTCGTTGTGGTCGCCGACGACGCTGAAGTTGTAGCTGTCCCAGGACCGTGTCAGAAACACACCCACGGAGGAGTTGCGTCGCAGAAAGTTGTTGAAGTTGTCCTCGAAGGACTGGATGAACTCCTTGCTGGAGAAAAAATTGGCATTGGCGTTGACCCGCCAGCCCCGGGAGAGGCTATGCAAATGCGCCCCGTCGAGGGTCCAGCCTCCGGGGACGGGCTGGGCGCCCGCCGCGACCTCATCCTCGGTGAAGTTCGATCCCTGCAGCCAGAAGAAGCGTGCGTTTCCCACCGACGATTCGGTGGCGCGATGTCGGTACTCGGCGCCGAATCCGGAGCGGATCTTGGAGTAGTAGTTGTAGGTGAAGGTCGCGTCCATGCTGCGGTTGATCGCCCAGAACGCCGGCTGGATGTAGGTGAAGCCCTTGCGCGAGTCGGTTCCGATGCTCGGGAGCAAAAGCCCCGAAGATCGTCGGTCCTCCTGGATCGGCCAGTACAGCGCCGGAAGCACCATCAAGGGCACCCCCTTCACCTTGAAGATGGGCACCTTCATGGTGACGTGGTCGTCGGTGAAGAGGTCGAACGACGATGCGGAGAATTCCCAGATCGGCAATGTCTGGGTGCACGGCGTGACGACGCCCTTTTCGACGTGGTAAACGCCCGGTTCAACCTGCGCGATGCTGTCGCCGCGGAAGTAGACGCCCCCGGGGCCGATTCCGAAGGCGTTCTCGATCTCCCCGGTGCCGGACCTCAGGTACCCCGACATTCGGCTGCCGAGGAGACTGATCTCGCCGGCCTCGAAAGCGACGTTGCCGGTGGCGACGAAGTAATAGTCGGCACCCTCGGCGTCAGGATCCGCCGGCGGCGTGATCGTCACCTCGTCGGCTTGGAGGCGGAATTGCGTGCCACCGTCGACGTCGACGTATCCGCTCAGGGTGAAGGAGCCGTCCTCGGCGTTCTGGGTGGCGTCGTCGAAAAAGACGTTCTCGAGCCCGGGGATGTCGAACGGCAGCAACGGCGGCGGCGATTGCGGTTCGTCCTGCGCCGAGGCCGCCGCGGCGGGCAGCAAGACGGCGAGCCCTACGAGGGCCATTAACGCGGCGCGCCGCATCGCGGAGGACATAGTTCGTGCGCTCAGTCCCATGGGTTGCCCGGCACGCTGCCGGCGGACGATCAGTGCGGCTACTCTACATCAAGACTCGATCAGGAGTGGACGTACGACACCGATGAGGTAGGTGGAGCCGCAGACGCAGATGAGATCCTCCGGCGCGGCGGCCTGGCGGGCGGCGGCGATGGCGTCGAGGGGATCATCAATCGCCTGCCGCCGTGCAGGCGTCGAGCCGGCACCGATCGCCATGAGCTCCTCGAGGGGCGTCGCCCGCGGTGTCGGCGCCTGCGTGACGATGAGGTTGTCGGCGAGTGGGTAGATGGCTTCGGCGATGCCCTCGCTGTCCTTGTCCGAGAGGGTTGCGAAGACCAGGTGCATGCGGTCGAACGCGCGCCGGCGGCGCAGCTCCCACAGGTAGGTGGCGAGGGCGTGGGCTGCCGCGGGGTTGTGTGCCGCGTCGAGAACGATCGGCGGGCTGTCCTCGAGCCACTCGCAGCGTCCCGGCCATTGCACGCTGCGCAGTCCCGCCCATATGGCGTCCGAGCCGATGCGCAGGCGGTGGCGATCGAGGGCCTCGGCGGCGAGGATAGCGCACTGGGCGTTCTCGACCTGGTGAGCGCCGGGCAGCGAGATCTCCAGGCCGACGTAGTCGCGCAACCGACCGATGCAGTCGATCGTGTGGCGTAATCGCTCGTCATTGCGCCGCACGACGGTGGGAAACGACTCCGACTCCCAGAGCGTCGCGCCCACCGCCTCGGCGTGTCGCCGCACGACCTTCATCACCGCGGGCGATTGCGAGGCAGTCACCGCCATGCCGCCGGGGGGAATCACGGCGGCCTTCTCGGCGGCGATGGCGAGAACGTCGTCGCCCAGGTATTGCTCGTGGTCGAGCGCAATCGGGGCGATCACCGCCACGCGCGGGCGCGTGACGTTGGTGGCGTCCCAGCGACCGCCGAGACCGACTTCCAACACCGCCAGCTCGACCCGTGCCTCGGCGAAGTAGCGAAAAGCCGCCGCCGTCAGAACCTCGAAGTAGGACGGCATCTCCTCGAGCCGTCCGTCGGCGATCAGCTTGTCGGCCGCCGTGAAAACGACGCCGAGCTGGGCGTCGAGCCCGGCCGCGCTGATGCGGGCGCCGCCCACCTGCAGACGCTCCTCCAGCACCGCCAGGTGGGGCGACGTGTAGACCCCGACGCGATGCCCGGCGGCGCGGACGATTGCCGTGAGCATTGCCGCGATCGAGCCCTTGCCGTTGGTGCCGCCGATGATCGCCGTCGGGTACGAAAGCTGCGGGTTGCCGAGCGCTTCCAGCAGTGTGCGGATGCGATCGAGCCCGGGCGTTACGCGGTTCGGGTCGATCGAGTCGAGACGCTGTCGGATGCTAATCGCGTCCCGCATGCTTCATCGAGACGGGGAATCGGCATCCCCGTGCTCGCTGCGCTCGGACGGCGCTTCCGTGTAGACGCCCGAGATGGCGGCAGCGAGCAGCTCGGCGGGCAACAGATAACGGATCGCGCGGGCGAGTGTCTCCCGCAGCTCGCTGCGCGGCACGACACGATCGAGCATGCCGTGATCGAGCAGGAATTCGCTGCGCTGGAAGCCTTCGGGGAGTTTCTCGCGAATCGTTTGCTCGATGACCCGCGGGCCGGCGAAACCGATCAAGGCGCGCGGCTCGGCGATGTTCATGTCGCCGAGCATGGCGAACGAAGCGGTCACTCCTCCGGTCGTCGGATCGGTCAGCACCGAGATATAGGGCAGGCGTTCCTTGTCGAGGCGCGCGAGCGCCGCGGAGATCTTCGCCATCTGCATCAGCGAAAGCGCGCCTTCCTGCATGCGGGCGCCTCCCGAGCTCGAAACGATGATCAGTGGAAGCTGGCGCTCCATGGCGCGCTCCGCGGCGCGGGTGATCTTCTCGCCCACGACGGAACCCATGCTGCCGCCCATGAAGGCGTATTCCATCACCGCGAGCACGACCGGAATGCCTTCGATGGTCGCGTCGACGGTGACGATGGCGTCCTTGCGGCCGGTGCGCTGCTGGTAGTCGTGAAGGCGGCTCGCGTAGGACTTCGTGTCGGCGAAGTCGAGCGCGTCCACCGGCTCGATATGAGCGTCGAACTCTTCCCACGCGCCGTCGTCGCACAGCAACTCGAGGCGCTCACGCGCCGAGATGCGGAAGTGGTAGTTGCACTTCGGGCACACGTTGGAGTTGCGCACGACCTCTTTGCGGTAGATGAACTCCTGGCAGTGGTTGCACTTGGTCCACAGGCCCTCGGGCATGTCGACCTTGCGGTCACCTACGGGGCGCTTGCTGCCGCCTTTGTTGCGGAACCAGGCCATGCGATCAGCTTCAGCCTCGCGCGTTGGGCGCGAGTCGAGAGGATGCTGCCGGGGAGATAAGGATGTCCAGGGACGGAGGCATCCGCGGGAAAGCGAGCATGCCGCGATGCTATCGATAGGCGGGAGCTGCCGTCAAGCGCGTTGCGCGCTTCTGTTCTGCTGGCTACTGTGGCCCTCTGGCGGTCCGAGGAGGGCGCGCGGCGGTGCCGATTGCGACCCGTCGAGCCCGCTGCGGACGTGCATCCGCCTCTGAATTCGCTTTTCCCCGCGCCCCCGGAGTTTTTCCGCACCCATCGAAGGAGTTTGTAGCCGAATGATCAAGACCATCGAGTGGACCGACGACGGCGTCGTCATGCTGGATCAACGGCTTCTGCCGGGCGATGAGGTCTACCTGACCTTCACGGAGCCCGATCAGGTGATCGAAGCGATCGCCGACCTGGTGATCCGTGGCGCCCCGGCGATCGGGGTGGCCGCCGCCATGGGGATGGCACTGGGAGCGCAGTCGCTCGACGATGATTCGGAGGCCTTTCGCACCCAGTTCGCCGATCTGTCGGAGCGCATGAACGGCGCGCGTCCCACCGCCGTGAATCTGCGCTGGGCGGTTCGTCGCGCCAACCGGGTTGCCGAGGAAGCGCTCGCCGAAGGCGGCACCCAGGCTGCCAAGGAGCGCCTCATCGCGGAGGCCCGGCTGATGCACCGGCAGGATGTGGAAATGAACCGCTCGATGGGGCGTCACGGCGCGGCGCTGGTGCCGCAGGATGCCACCATCCTGACCCACTGCAATGCCGGGGCCCTGGCGACGGCGGGGTACGGGACGGCTCTGGGTGTCGTGCGCGCGGCGCAGGAGGCCGGCAAGAACCCGCACGTGTTCGCCGACGAGACACGTCCCTTTCTGCAAGGGGCGCGGCTTACCACCTGGGAGCTGCAGCACGACGGCATTCCGGTGACGCTGATCACCGACAACATGTCCGGGCACATGATGCAGAAGGGCAAGGTCGACTGCGTCGTCGTCGGCTCCGACCGCATCGCCGCCAACGGCGACGTCGCCAACAAGATCGGCACCTACACTGTGGCCGTCCTCGCTCGGCGGCACGGCATTCCCTTCTACGTCGCCGCGCCCACATCCACGGTGGATCTCGAGGCGGCGTCCGGCGAGGCTATTCCGATCGAGGAGCGCACCAGCGACGAGGTGGTGATCATCAACGACGTACGCATCGTGCCGGACGATGTCTCGGCAGCGTACCCGGCCTTCGACGTGACCCCCGCCGAGCTGGTAACGGCGATCATCACCGAGGAAGGCGTGGCGCGGCCGCCGTACACCGAAAGCCTGGCCGCGCTGTGTGCCGCCGCGGCCGAGAAGAGCTGAGGACGACGGGCGACGATGCTGGTTCTCGGCCTGGAGACCTCATGTGACGAGACGGCGGCGGCTCTCATCGTCGATGGCGCCGAGGTCTTGAGCAACGTGGTTTCGAGCCAGACCGAACACGCGGCCTACGGTGGCGTCGTTCCCGAGCTCGCCGCGCGTCGGCACGTCGAGAGCTTGCCCTGGGTGGTTCAGCGCGCGTTCGCGGAGGCCGGCGTGGAATGGTCGGACGTCGAGGGAATCGGCGTGACCCGTGGGCCCGGCCTGGTGGGCGCGCTGCTGGCGGGTTGGTGCTACGGGCGGGCCGCCGCGCGGGCGCTGAATGTTCCGTACGTCGGGGTCAATCACTTGGCCGCGCACGTGCACGGCGCGCTGATGCCTCGGTTCGAGTGCGGCCAGTCCGTCGACTACCCCTTGCTGGCACTGATCGTTTCCGGCGGACACACGACGCTTTATCACGTGCCCGCGCAGGATGAGTTCCGACGCGTTGGCGACACGCTTGACGACGCCGCCGGCGAGGCCTTCGACAAGGTTTCGACCCTGCTCGGGCTGGGATACCCGGGCGGCCCCGTCATCGATCGGCTCGCGGATCTGGGAGATGCCGCCGCTGTGCCGCTGCCACGGGCGCGTCTCCGAAGCCCGTTCGACTTCTCCTTCTCCGGCCTGAAGGCGGCCGTGCGGCGCCACGCGTTGAGCGCCGAGCTCGAGCCCGGACGCCCCGACGATCCGCGCGTGTGCGACGTAGCCGCGTCCTTCCAGGCGGCCGTCATCGACATGCTCGAAAGCACGACCGACGCCGCGCTTCAGCGCTTCCCGGCCCGTGGGCTGGTGATTGCCGGCGGCGTGGCCGCCAATCGTGGGCTGCGCTCCCGCATGAAGGGGCTGGCGCAGCTCCACGACCTGCCTTTGTACGTTTCGTCGCCCGCGCTGTCCACCGACAACGCCGCAATGGTGGCCGGACAGGCGCACCGACGGCTCGCCTCCGGCGGTGCGGACGGTTTCGATTTGACGGTGCGTGCGAATTGGCCCCTCGGCGAGCGAGACTCGTGACGTCCGGCTGCTCGGCCGGTTTCGCCGTCCTGGCCGAGGCTCGGCTGGGCACGGCCGCGGGCCGGCATTAAAGTGAGGGTTGAAACAGACAGGCCTTTTGAAGAAGGCGTTGTTGCGCTACATTAGCCGTCAGATAAGTGTGCTGCTCGATACTGACTTGTGGTGTGCACACTTGATCACGAAAAGATAGAAATGCAAAAATCCACGTTGCGCGAATACACCGAGTCGATCCTCATCGCCGCGATCCTGGCGCTGTTTATCCGCACGTTCGTTTTCCAGGCCTTCAAGATTCCGACGGGCTCGATGGAGGACAACCTGCTGGTGGGCGACCACATTCTGGTCAACAAGTTCATCTATGGCCCCACGGCGACACCGTTCGAGGATTGGCTGCTGCCGGTTCGTCCGCTCGACCGGCAGGACGTCATCGTGTTTCGTGCTCCGCAGCAGCCCGACAAGGACTTCATCAAACGTGTCATGGGGCTGCCGGGAGAAAACGTCGTCGTGGAGGGCGGCGAGGTGGTCATCGACGGCCAAGCCATCGACGATCCCCACGCCAACCATAAGGCGTCCTACGGCAGCTACCACGACACACGCGAGCCCGCGGAAGTGCCGGCGAACGAGTACTTCGTGATGGGCGACAACCGCGAAAACAGCCGCGATTCACGCTATTGGGGCACCGTGCCGATTCCCTACATCAAGGGCAAGGCGATGCTGGTGTACTGGTCGTACGAGTCCGACGAGCGGGCGTTTTCGGCCGCCAACGTGTCGGAGCGGATGAAGCAATTCGGCAACGTGATCTTGTACTTCTTCACCCGTACCCGCTGGAAGCGGACGCTCCAGGTCATCCAGTAGGGCCGCTGAAACAAAGACGAAGGTGATTCAGGCTTCAGGCCGTACCCAGGAGAGGGGGTTGGGGATGAACGAACGAAAGGGAACCGGCATCGTGTCGGGGCTGCGCCCGAGTTGGCGCGACGAATCCGGCAAGAACTCGATCCGAGGGTTGTTGGCCTTGGCGATGATCGCCGGGATGGTCTACGTGAGCATGAAGTTCATCCCGGTGCGCGCGGCGGCCTACCAGTTCGACGACGCCGTCCGCGACGAGGTCGTGTACGCCGGGTCGCGTCGCACGGACGACGATCAGATCATGAAGGATCTTCTGGAACGCGCCGTGATCCTCGGGCTTCCGATCACCCGGGAGAAAATCAGAATCCAACGGTCGGGCCGCAAGTACATCATCATCGACGCCAGCTACACGGTCACGATCGACATGCTGGGCGGGTACCAGTACGACTGGTCGTTCTCTCCGCATCACGAGGGGCCGATCTTCTAGAGCGGCCTAGCGCAGCGTCTGGGCGAGCTGCAGCAGCGATTGCACCAGGAAGCGCTGCAGGAAGACGACCACCAGCAGGACCACGAGCGGCGAAAGGTCGATCCCGGGGGTGTGGGGGAGGCGACGCCGGATCGGTCGCAAGATGGGTTCGGTGGCCGTGTAGAGAAACTGCACGATGGGGTTGTGCGGACTTGCCTGGACCCAGGAGATGACGGCGCGAGCGAACACCAGGATGAGCAGGAACGTCAGGCCCATGTTGATGACGTAGGCCGACGCATCGATCAGGTTGGCAAGTACGAACAACTCATCCTCCCGTGTGGCGCGTCCCGGACATCGTGCGGTCGTTTGCGCGTCCCGTGCGGCCCGTCCTGGTGGGCCCTCAGCTCGGGCGATCCCCGAAGATAGCGGTACCGACGCGCACGATTGTAGCGCCTTCCTCGATCGCCACCTCGAAGTCTCCGCTCATCCCCATCGAAAGCCCGAGCCCCGGGAAGCCGGCGGCAGCGAGCTCGTCGCGCAACTGCTTGAGATGAGCGAAGTAGGGGCGGGCGCTCTCTGGGGCGGGATCATACGGCGCCATCGTCATCAGTCCTTCGAGTCGCAGCCCCGCGCTCCCATCGGCCTCGCGGCACAGCTCTACGACCTGCGCGACGACCTCCGTGGTGGGTGGATGTGCCGACGGCTCCACCTGGATGTACACGCCCACGGTCTTGGATGCGGCCGCCGCCGCGGTGGAAACACGTTGGATCAGCCCGGCCCCGCGAACCGAGTGAATGACGTCGAACAGACGAGCTGCCTTCGCGGCCTTGTTGCTTTGCAGGGGTCCGATGAAGTGCCACTCGGCGTGACCTTGGATCTCGGGGATCTTGACCTGGGCTTCCTGCACGCGGCTCTCCCCCAGGGCTTGAACGCCGGCGGCCAGACCTTCCTCGATGAGCGCGTTGTCGATGCGCTTGGATACCGCGAGCAGAGTGATCTCCCGCGCATCGCGTCCGACGCTGTCCGCCGCGGCGCCGATGCGCTGAAGCACCCTTTCGAGATTCCCCCCGATATCTTGCATCTGGGGCGAATGGTAGCATCGGGCCGCGGTAACGATACGATCCGTGCCATGCGGCACAGAGGTCGCAGGGGGCCCCGGCGGGGATCGTCGAGGCCCCCGGCCGTAGGCTGGCAGTCGTCACTCGAGACTGCTAAACGAAGATGGGCGTCGCGAAACAATCACGGCCCCGGAAACGTACTAATCACCCGTGGTGGCGAACTAGATGGACCCGGACGATCGAGGTGTCGTTGAGGCGGTACTCAGCGGTCAGCAACACCGCTTCAACGAATTGGTGGAACGCTACCAGACGCAGATCGTCAATTACGTTTGTCGGATGCTGGGCAACTACGAGGACGCCGTGGACCTGTCGCAGGATGTTTTCTTGAAGGCCTATTCGGCCCTGGGAAGCTACCGGCCGCAGTATCCGTTTCCGGCCTGGTTGTTCCGCATCGCGCGTAACGCCGCCATCGACGAGATCCGCAAGCGTCGTCTGGCGACCGTGTCGCTCGACGCGCCGATGGAATTCGAAGACGGAGAAGCCGGCCGCGAAGTCGAATCGCCGGGTCTGAATCCACAGGATTCGTATCTCGGTCTCGAGTTCGCCGACCGCATCTCTTCGGCCATCGACCGGCTGCCGGAGAAGTACCGGGAACCGATCGTGCTTCGCCACGCCGCCGATCTGTCGTACGAAGAGATTGCCGACGCGTTGGAGTTGCCGATCGGCACCGTAAAGACACGAATTTTCAGAGCCCGCGACGCGCTCCGGCAGTCGCTGGGCGACCTGTTCGAAGAAGCAACAACGGATCCCCAATCCGGGCCTGAGACACCATGAGCAACCAGCATCCAGATCGCGACAGCCTCAGCGCTTATCTCGAAGAGGCACTGTCGATCGATGCCACCCAGTGGGTGGAGCAGCACCTGGCGGGGTGCGCTTCGTGCCGCATCAAGGTCGAGCAAGAGCGTGCCTTCTTGGACGAGCTCAACGCCCTGAAGACGGTCGAGCCGCCGCCCGATTTTGTCGAGGGCGTGATGGCGCGTGTGGCGCAGCACCCCGCGTACCACCCGGCTCCTGAGGTGAAGTGGCGCCGCGTCGGCGTATGGACGGGAGCGGCGGCGGCGTCGGTGGTGGTGTTGTTGGGTTTCATCGGCTGGATATTGGTGGCGGGAGCCCCGGCGCAAGGCGCCGCGGGGACTCCGACGGTGTCCGGCGGTATCGCCTGGTTCTTCGACGCCGCTCGACAGGTCTATTTCATGGGCTTGAGCCAGACCGAGGGCCTCTGGGAATTGCTGATGATCGGGTTCACCGTCGTCTACGGCGTCGTCGACTTCATTCAGAGGGCCGGTCTGCCGGTGCAGCTCGCGTTGCTGCTGATCACGGTGGCGCTCAACTACGCATTTACAAGAATGGTTTTGAACTATCAGCGGCGGCAATAAGACGATCGGCCCGTGGGGTCGATTCTGTGGGCGGGCGAGGAGGTTGCGGCACATGTTGGCAAGAACGGCACGTAACGGGTGGTTGCGGGGGGCGCGGCGATCCGCAGTGATGTTCATGCTGGGCACGGTGGCGGTCCTGACGGTGGGGTGCTTACAGGTTCAGGCCGCTGACGGCGGTTTCGTCATGGGCAGCGACATTGTCGTCGAGCATGGCGACACGGCGCGCGACGACGTGGTGGCGGTCGGCGGCAATGTCCGCATCGACGGCAGGGCCCGCCGTGACGTCGTCGTGATCGGCGGCCGACTGGAGATCAACGGCGAGGTCAGCGGCAGCGTCTCGTGCGTCGCCGGCACCCTCGTGCTGGGTCCCGGCGCACGCATCGAGGGCGATGCCGTCGTGGTGGGTGGAAGCTTGCGACGACACGACTCGGCGCGCATCGACGGCGAGTTCGTCAACGTCAGTATCGGCCCCGGCTTCGAAGATTGGTTCGGCCCGTTGCATTGGGGCTGGGGCGGCTGGTGGGGATTCACTCCGTTTGCCTGGATCGGCCGCACGATGCAGCTTTTCTACTGGCTGCTGCTGGCGCTGCTGACGGTGGCCCTGGTCGGCGATCGGGTGTCGTCCGCCAGCCACGCGATTACCCGGGAGCCCTTGCGCGTAGGCGCCATCGGCCTGGTGGGGTTGTTCGCGCTGTGCTTCGCCTTCGTGGTGCTGCTGGTGTTGTCGTTTCTGATCATCGGCATCCCGTTCCTGCTGGCCTTGATCTTCGTCTGGTGGATTGCCTACATCTTCGGTTCCGTCGCGGTATTCCAGGCGGTGGGCAACCGGGTCATGAACATGGTCGGACGCCCGGAGGCGACGCAGATCGCCATCGTGTTGGCGGGCGGCCTGGTGATGGGCATCATTCGATACATCCCGTTCTTCGGTGGAGTGGTCTGGTTCGTCGCCTCGTTGGTGGGTCTCGGCTCCGTATTCGCCACCCGCTTCGGCACCGGCAGGCCGTGGGTCCGCCGGGAGCCGTCGCCGACCGGTCCCGTGCCGGGCGCCGCACCCTATCAGGCTCCGGGGGCGCCGGAAGCCGGCCCGCCGATGTCGGATCCACCGCCGGTGGAGCCCGCAGCCGCGGACGAGGCGAGCATCGAGGTCGAGGGGCCGGCGAACGGCGAGATCACCTTCGAGGAAGCAGGGCCCGAGCCGCCGGCCGAAGACGACGAAGGGCCCCGCTGACGATTCTCACCGGCCGGGAGACGCCGCGGCACGACCGCGTAGCGCTCCCGGCCGGCCTGTGTTCACCTCGCCCTGGCTCCCAGTGCCGTCAGCTCGGCTCCGGGTCGCCGAACAGGTCTTCCGGGGCCAGGGGGGCGGCGAGGTAGGTCCTTGCCGCGCGCAGGGTCACCTGCCCGACGGGGGCGCCGCGGGGCTTCTTGACCTGTCTCGCTCGGGTCCAGCGCACGTTCACTTTCGTGGCGCCTCGGGCGAAGCTGAAGTAGGCGGCCAGCGAGGCGGCCTCGCGCAGCGAATCGTCGCTCGGCGCGTCGGCGCGGCCGGGGTTACGGATGATCACGTGCGAGCCGGGCCCCTCCGCATGAAGCCAGAAGTCGTGGGGCGCGGCCAGCTCGTGGGTGACGCGCTCGTTCGCCCGGGCGTTGCGCCCGACCAGAATCTCGAAGCCGTCGCTGGAGGTGTAGCGGTCGACGCCCGGCGAGTGCCTCGTCGCCCCGTCCGGCCGGGTGCCGCGAGTCTCGGCCGGCCTCATGTCGCGAGCGGGCCGCGCGCGCTCGGAAACCGGGGGAGACGGACCGGGGTCGGCCTCAGCCACGGTCCAACGGCTCGTCGGCACCTCGACCCTGTGGGCCGTTGCCGCCCGGGCAATGCGAGTGCACTCGCCCACATCGCCCGCCGCCGCCGCCTCGGCCGCGAGTGTTCGAAGCGCGGCGACGCGCGATTCCAGAGACTTCCGCCGCGCCGCGGTCTTTTCCGCGCTGCGTTCGGCCCGGCGAGCTCGCTGATAGTAACTCTGTGCGTTGTCGACGAGAGACCGGGAAGGGTCGATGGGCACCTCGAGCGTTGCGCCGACGTCGGTCGCGGTTGCCCAGGCGTCGGGGACGCGGGCGATGGAGCCCGTGCGCTCGGCGCCGGGATAGGCGAGAAGCAGATCGGCCCACTGCCGGTGACGGGTGGCATCTCCGGCCGCATCGGCGTCGTCAGCGACGGCGTCGAGGGTGCGCTCGGTGCGTGCTCGGCCGATTTCGAGCGCGCCGACGAGGCCGTTGCGGGCGGCATCGAGCGCGCCGAGCGAAGCGCGCAGCGGGTAGTAGGTGGCGGCGGCAGTGATCATCGTCGCGCATGGTTCTGCGTGCAGCGTCCCCGCCGCGACATCGTCGGCGGTGTGGGACATCTCGTAGGGGGCGACGAAAAACCGCCGTGGTCCCGGCCGTGAGTCGAGTGAGGAGAGCGGCGCCGGCGCATAGATTCGCGCCTCGCGTGCTTGCTCCGTGCCGCGCTCGATCTGCGAGCGTGCAGCTTCCGGCAGCGGCGAGCCTTCTCGATGCAGGTGAACGATCTCCCGGGCCACGAGCGGAGACATCCCCGCGATCGACCGCAGCAGCCCCCGAACCAGCGTCTCGTCGTCGGCCCCGCGGAGTCCTTCCCAGACGTCCGCCGCCACCGCGTCGACGGGGGGGCGCCGATCCGGCGGTGGCGGCGAGTAGACCTCGCCCAGCCCGGGGCGGCCGCGGCGCGGCTGCCATACCGCACTCACGATGCCGTCGCCGCCGACAATCAACGCCGTGGCGCGACGGGGTATGAGCTCGAACACGATCCTGACGCCGTCGTCGCCGGCGCAGGTGAGCTCTACCACGCGGTCGCCGTGCACCCATTCGATGGATGCTATGCGACGCCCGCGCAGGGCGTTGCGCGCGGCCATGGCAAAACCCGGAGGTCGCTCCGGCGTCGGATGCGCTCCCGGCCGCAGGTACAGGTGTGGGTGGTCGGGCTCCGTGGAGAACCACAGGCGCGGATCACGACGTCGACCGACCACGAGGACCACATCGTTGCGCGGCAACGCGTACACCTGGTCGATGCGCGAGCCGCGCAGAGCTTCGTCGAGTTCCGTTGCGATCCGCCGCAACACCAGGAGGTCCACGTCTCGTTGATCCCTGCCCGGCGTGAGCCAGGCTATCTCACGGCTTGTCGGAGCTGCCCGCCGATGCAGGGAGCGCGCGCCTTGTTCGGCGTCCGCTCGTCTCCGGCGGTGCCCGGTGACCAAAAGAAAAGAGCCCCGCGGCGCCGCCGCGAGGCTCTCATCAAAGCATACCCGCCTGCCGCCCGTGGGCGGCGTGGCACAGGTTCAGCGATTCCGCGCCGTACTGAAGTAGTTGGCGCGGAAATCCTCGGTCATCTTGCGTACCTGGCGAGCGTAGACGGATGGTGGCCGACCACGCTCCTCCAACAACCGGTCGAACTTGGTCGGGCCGACGTTGTAGGCGGCCAGCGCGTAATCGAGCCCGTGCTCGTCGTAGCGCTGAAGCAGCGAATACAGATACGACGTCCCGAGAAGGATGTTGATCTGCGGATCGGTAAGCAGGCGCTGTCCTCGCCATTCGAGCTCGAGATCGTCGGCGACCGCACGGGCGGTTGCGGGGCGCAGCTGCATGAGGCCGACGGCGCCGGCCTCTGATTCGGCGTACACGTCGAATCGGGATTCGGTAAAGATCATCGCCAGGATCAACTCCGGCTCCAGCTCGTAGTGCCGGCTGACCTCGATGATGCTGCGGGCGATTTCCCGCTGTTTGTAACGGGGAACATTGATGTTGTTGACGTCCAGCACGTTGCGGACGTTGGTTTCGACACGCAACGACTCCAGCTCGGTTTCCACCGCCGCGATGGCGCGGTAGTGGGTCTCGTTCCGTCGTCGGAGCTCGTCCAGCTGGGTGGCTTGGTACTGCAACGCTTGCACGAGGATGAGGCAAAGCCCCATCGCCGCCAGCGTCAACCACCTCATTGGACTACGCATTGTCTTGACTCCTTGTTGTACGCGCAGCGTGCACCGGTATCAGCGGGCATGCAGACTGGCGTCTCGCTTTCGTTTTTGAGGCTTCAGAGGAAACCGGGCGATCGGGTCGTCCGGACTCTTGTTCACCGACGGGGATGGGTGGTCGGAAACGACCTGTCGGCGACCGGCTCCACGTGGCTGTTACCGAGGAGCCGTGGTTGGAAGTTAGAGAAATTCTAGGCAGCGAAATCGCCGGTCGCAAGGGCCAAGCGAAGAGGAACTGACCAGCAATGACGACACACCCGACAGCCTGCGTAATATCGATTAAAACAGACTAAAACTATCGGATAATGATCAAAAGTGGGCGAAAAGCGCGCCCCTCAGACTGCCGAATTCGGGGTTCTAGGCGCCCCTGAAAGGCCGAGTTGACATATTCCGTATCGCGCCCCGATAATGCCTGTCAGGCGAAGAAATTCTGGGGTTTCACAACCCCACGCGGGCGTTGCCGGCACCCATCGTCGAACGTACGCCGGAGGCACCCGACCCGCGTTCAGCGACGCTATTGAACCGTTATCAAGGAGATTTGCTATGTCTGCCCGTGTGGCCATCAACGGCTTTGGACGAATCGGCCGCAACACGTTGCGAGCCGCGGTTCGTGACGGCGCCGACCTCGATTTCGTTGCCTTCAACGACCTCACCGATCCCGCCACGTTGGCCCATCTGCTCAAGTACGACTCGGTTCACGGGGCGTTC
>CAYSHI010000367.1:0-24284 GCA_964430745.1 uncultured Acidobacteriota bacterium
CACTGAAGATGCGGCCATACTAGTGTGCCGCGTCACTATTGTCTTCACTTTTGCCCGCCCTTCGGGTGGCGACGAGACCGCGCCGATTTCTGCGTCGCCGCTCCTTGAACTCGTCACGGTCTCGTCGCCACAAAAGTAAAGACAATGGTGACGTTCGCAGGCGGGAGTCAGGGGTGAGCGCAAGGCGCGGCGAGGAGGCGATGCCTTGGGTATCGTCGACGAGGCGCAACGCTGCGATCGCGGGTGACTCCCGCCTGTCCGACGGATGGCTGCGAGGTGGGCGCATCTACGGCGTTGTCTCTCCTCCACGATGCGCCACGGCATCGTCTCGTCGAGACGCCTTGTATCTGCACCTATCTCGCAGCCACGAACGTCACCCTATTTACGACGTGGGACACTAGCAGCCTGTCGCTGCTCCAAGGTCTTTCGGGCGGCGCGCCGATGAGGGTTTCTTCGGCCCTCCCCAGGGGTTACGCTAGCGGCCGTCACACAGCGCGCCCGTCTTCCGTCGGAGGTTGACGACACCGGTCCCGTACCGGCTCTCGGAGAGGTCATGAGCACCGAACAGCGCGAGCACACCCGCTATCCCGAGAAGCTATCGGTCGACGTGCATGTGTTGGTGCTTCCGGCGTCTCAGGCGCAGGAAGGCTACGAGGCGCGGGGCAGAACGATCAACATCGGGCGCGGCGGGGTCCTCATGCGTCTCGACAAGGAGGTGCCCGAGGGCGTGCACGTCCGCCTGCGGTTCTGGGAGCTGCCCCCGGGAGTGAAGCTCTGGCCACTGCTGATGTCCGGGACCATCCTGCGACTCGAGCCCGGTGACGAGCTTCCGAAGGACAACACCATCAGCGCCGGCAGCCTCCTGGCCATCGAGTTCGCCGAGCCGCTGATGGATCTCGAGGTTCCGCCGACCGGTTAGGCGTCACGTCTACCGCGCCACGACGGCGACCACGCGCGTCGGCCCACCGGTTCCTTGTTCGATCTTCATCGGCAACGCCATGACGCCGAAACCCTCCTCGGGGAGCCCGTCGACGTTTGTCAGATTCTCCAGGTTGAAGACGTTCGCCGCAGCGAGGACCCGGTGCGCTTCGAACGATGAGCTGGTGCCGGGGTCGATGCTCGCGGTGTCGATACCGAGCCCGAAGATGCCGCGCTCGCCCAGGACCCGGGCGGCTTCCGGAGACAGGCCGGGAAAGTGCAGCGTGGCCACGTCCTGCGGCGTTTCCGTACCGTAGTAGGCGTTCCAGTCGGGCCATCGAGAGGCCCAGCCTGTCCGCACGATGACAATGCTGCCGCCGGGTACGGTGCCGTGGCGTTCCTCCCAGGCGGCGATATCTTCAGGCGTCAACAACGTGTCCGCGTCGCGTGCCGCGCGCTCGCTGATGTCGATGACGATGCCGTCGGCGATCAGTCGCGACAGCGGAATCTGGTCGCTTGTCCACTGCCCCTCGCCGAAATGGATCGGAGCATCGAGGTGGGTCCCCAGGTGCTCCGGCGAGCTGAACGAGCCGGACGCATACCAGTAGCCGCCCTCGCTGATCTCGCCGGCGTATTCGTGCGTGAAGGGCGCGCCGGTGGGCCAGTACAAACTGTCGGGACTCAGCGGATAGGTGAGGTCGACGAGCTCGACGGCGTCGGACGTCAGCGTTCCGAAGGCAGTCTGAGGGGCTGCATCGGCGCGCGCGGGGGCTCCGACGTCAATGGCGACGAGGTCGGGGTCGCCGCTTCGTGAACAGGCTGTCGATCCTGTCGCGATGACGACCGCGAGCGCGATCGAGAAGGTATGGTGGCGGCTGGTGGTTCGGCGCATGGCGCAGCTCCTGGTCGCGGCGACCTCGATGTGCGACGGCGTACGAAATGAGGGTGCACCATGGCGACATTCATCGCCACCGTGGCCGACGGCCTCGAGGAGGTCGGCGTCGAAGAGATTGCCGAGCTCGGCCTGGCGCGGCCTCGCGCGGTCGCCGGAGCCGTGTTGTTCGAGGGCCCCGAGTTCCCATCGCCGGGAGGGTTCGCGCTCCTGCATGAGCTCAACGGCTGGGCGCGAAGTGTGGATCGTGTCGGTGCGTTGATCGCCGAGGGAACGGCCGAAGAGCTCGACGCCTGCTATGAGCTGTTCAAGGAGGTCGACTACACGCCCATCATTCGACCCACCCAGTCGTTCGCGGTGCGCGCAGAGCGCAGCGGTGCGCACGACTTCACGTCGGTGGACCTCGGCGGCCGGGTCGGACAGGCGATCATCGACTCCTTCGCGGCAACCCATGGAGCGCGCCTGCGCGTCTCGCTGCGCCGCCCGGACGCTATCTTTCGGGTCGACCTTCATCAGGCGCGGTGCCGCCTGTGGTTGGACGCTACCGGCGACGAGCCGCTCTATCGGCGCGACTATCGGACCCAGCTCCACCCCGCCTCTCTGCGGGCCACGCTGGCGTACTCGATGCTGAGGCTTGCGTCGTGGAAGGGAGAGCCGTTGCTCGATCCCATGACCGGCATCGGCACCATTCCCCTCGAAGCCGGCTTGTGTGCCCACGGGATCGCGCCCGGGGAATTCCGTCGCTGCCCATTCGCGCTCGACATTCTGTGTCGCGGCCGCGCCGAAACCGAGGGCGAGGAGGCGCGCCGCGCCCCCTCGCAGATCGCCTTGCCGGAGCCCTTGGCTTCGGGAGAAGCGCTCGATGTGCTGGGCATCGAGCGTTATGAGAATCATCTGCGAGGCGCCCAGGGGAGCCTCGCGGCGACGGGCTCGCCGGCCGGCATCCGATTCCTGCACGGCGATGCGCGTCACCTCGACAAGCACTTCGCGGCGGGTCGGTACCGGCTCGCGGTGGTCAACCCACCGTTTGGCCGCAAGATCGGCTCCACCGCCGTGACCGGGGCGCTGTATCGGCACTTCGCCCGGGCGGCTGCTCGCGGCGGCGTCGAGAGAATCGTGGCGCTCTCGGAGAGAAAAGGCCTCATGTCCAATGCCTTGTCGCAAGCCGGCTTCGAGCTGCTACGCTCGGTGCCTGTGATGTTCGGCCGGCTTCCGGTGCACGTGATCATTGCGCAGCAGTAGGGCGGCCGGGCGCCGCTCGGCGCCTCCGCCGGATCGTGAGTCAGGCCGAGACCGCCAGGGCGAGGCGAGAGCCGTTCGTTGTCGGGGTTCCGGCGCGTCCGCGAGCCCATCACCGGAGGTTGGGATGCTGCGACGACCGAGTAGTCAATGGGTGTTCGCGATTGCGGTTCTTCTTCTGCCGGTCCTCACCGCGACCGGATCCCCCTTGTCGCCGGGACGGGTCCGTGGTTCGTCGTCCGAGACGGCCGCGGGAGGCGGTTCCCCGTCTTCCCCACAGGAGACGGTTCGGGTGCTGATCGAGACCGAGCTCGGCGAAATAGTAGCGGAGCTCGATGCCGCCCGTGCTCCCGAAACCGTGGCGAACTTTCTCCGTTACGTCGATGCGCAACGCTACGACGGCGGGCGATTCCATCGCTCGGTGCGGCTTGATAACCAGGTCCGCGACGACGTCTTGGTCGAGGTCGTCCAGGCGAGCGGCAATCCGGAGTTTCGGCGACAGCAATTCGATCCGATTCCTCTCGAGCGCACACGCGATACCGGTCTGCTGCACCTGGATGGGACGCTGTCGATGGCGCGCGTCGCACCCGATTCGGCACGCTCCGATTTCTTCATCTGTATCGGTGGGCAGCCGTCGCTCGATTTCGGCGGCGAGCGCAACGCCGACGGGCAGGGATTTGCCGCATTCGGCCGGGTTGTGAGTGGGATGGACGTGGTGCGGCGGATTCACGAATCGCCGACCGGCGAGCGGGAGAGCCTCGCGCCTCCCATCACCATCATCCGCATAACGCGCTACTGAGAGCTTGCCGCCTCCTCGACCAGCCGGACCTCGTCGGCCCGGTTCGGCACGATGCACAGAAACTCGAAGGGCGCCTCGACGACGTCATACCAATGCGGCGTCCCTGCGGGGATGTACACGGAATCGTCGGCACTGACCTCGTATTCCTCGCCGGCGATACCGACCCGTGCGCGGCCGCGGAGCACGTATTGCTCGTGTTCGACAGCGTTGGTATGTGCCGGCATGCCGCTGCCGACCTCGTCCATCAAGATGCGGCGCATGACGAAGTTTGGTGCTCCGTCCTCGGGGCCGACGAGCACCTGTATACGCGTGGCGCGCGCGCCCTTGAGATCTTCGATCTGGATCTCGGCGGATTTCTTCACGGTGCCGCTGCCGGCGGCGGGTGGTGCTTGAGTCATCAGGAGGCTCCTTGCTCGGAGGTCTCGTCCGCCTTTTCGGCGGCCGGTAAAAGCGCATTTTGGCCGGATTCGGCGGGCACCGAGCGGATGTATAGGTCGCGCTTGGTATAAGGAATCTCGACACCGGCGCGATCGAACTCGATCTTCACACGCTCCGTGATCTCATCGCCGATGTCCCGCCGACGCCGCGCATCGGCGATCCAAACGCGGAGCTCGAGGTCGACGGAGGATTCGCCGAACTTTCGCAGGATGACCCGCGGTTCCGGCTCGCTCATCACACCCTCATTTTGAAGGGCCACGTCCTGGATGATCGCCTTCGCCTTGGCTTGATCGGCGTCGTAGGCGATGCCGATGGGGATGCGCAGGCGGATGTCGTCCCCGGAGGCGGTGTAGTTGACGATGTCACGCCGCATGATCTCGTTGTTCGGAATGACGAAGATCAAGTTGTCCGTGTTGCGGATCTTGGTTGCCCGAAGACCGATCTCGACGACGTCGCCCCAGGTCGAGGTTCCGGTCGGCGCCGACCACAATTCGATGCGGTCGCCGACGTGAAAGGGGCGATCGACAATCAGCAGCACGCCGGCGATCAGGTTCGAGAGCGTGTCCTTGGCGGCGAAGCCGAGCGCGATGCCGGCGACCCCGGCGGCGCCGATGAACGGCATGATCTCGATGTTCAGCTGCGAGAGCGCCATGATCACCGCCGTGGCGATGATCGTTGCGCTCAGGAACCTGTTGATCAGCGGTAGCGCGGTGTCGTCGATCGTCGTCTCCGTTCGCGGAACGACTTCTTCCTGGACGACACGCAGAAGCTTGGCGGCGAGGGCCGAGATCGGAAGGGAAAGCGCGACGATAGAGGCGGCGATGACGAAGTTGGCCAGCCTCTCCAGCTCCCAAATGCGGGCGATATGCCAGAACACCCAGGTCCAGACACAGATCGACAGCACCTGACGGATGGCCCGGACGAGGTGGTCGTCGATCTTGGAGGCGGTCTTCGAAGCGAGGCGATGCTCGACGCGAGTGAGAAACCACCGCGTGACGCCGAAAACGACGACGCCGAGAAGAAGTTGCCCGGCGGTCAGCAGCAGGCGGGGGAGAACAAAATCGCGCGCGGCCAACAACCAGTTATCGATGTCCGCGCGCGTGACCTGGATATTCAGCCAGTCCATAGCGTGAAACACTAGCAGACCATTAGCCGATGGCGGGCCGAGGCACCGTCGCTCACCGGCGAGCCTCGGGCTCGCAAGACGCTCACGCCGGGCCACGCGGGAATTCGCATCATCGGGGAGCGGTCGGCAGGGCCGCGAACATAGGCGGCAGAACGTCGGGGAGAGAGTCCCGTTGGGCAGCACAGAAGAGCTCGATCGCGCCGTGAAACACTTGAAACGGAGCGACCGCGTCATGGCGGGCATCATCAGGAATGTCGGCAGGTGCCGGCTGGACGGGGCTCGACACGGGGCATCGTTCGCGGCCTTGGTGCGATCAATCGTCTACCAGCAGCTCTCAGGAAAGGCTGCAGGCACGATCCACCAGCGATTTGTCGCTGCGGTCGGACGGCGACCGCCCAACCCCCGCTCGATCCTCGACACCCCGGTCGAGGAGCTGCGAGCCGCCGGGCTGTCCCGACAGAAGACCTCGTATGTCGTCGATCTCGCCGACAAGGTCGAATCCGGCGCATTGTCGCTGCGCCGCCTGCGCTTTCTGGACGACGAGGAAGTCATTGGGCAACTCACGCAGGTGAAGGGAGTGGGGCGCTGGACGGCGCAGATGTTTCTCATGTTCCACCTGGGGAGGCTGGACGTCCTTCCGGTGGGCGATCTCGGAATCCGATCGGGGTTTCGCGATGCATACGAGCTGGAAGACCTCCCGGATGTCGCGACCATGGAGAGGCTCGCGGAGCCGTGGAGCCCGTATCGGTCCGTCGGCAGTTGGTATCTGTGGCGCTCCCAGGATGCCGAGGAAGGCGACCGGTGAGCCGGCCCGTCGACGAGCAATGGGCCGCCCTTACCGACGACGTCGTCGGCTGTCGCATGTGCGAGCGACTGGTCGAGCATCGCGAGCGCGTGGCGAGACAGAAGAGGGCCGCGTACCGCGAGCACGAGTACTGGGGCCGCGCCGTGCCGGGATTCGGTGACCGACGGGCGAGGCTGCTCATCGTTGGATTGGCTCCCGCGGCGCACGGCGCCAATCGCACGGGGCGGATGTTTACCGGCGATCGTTCCGGGGATTGGTTGTACCGCGCGCTGCATCGTGCCGGTTTCGCCAACCAATCCGATTCGGTTGACCGAGACGACGGCCTCGAGCTGCGCGACGCGTACGTAACCGCCGGAGCTCGCTGCGCGCCGCCCGGCAACAAGCCCTTGCCGGACGAGCGTGAGCGTTGCCGGCCGTTTCTGGAACGCGAGCTCGATCTGCTCGCCGCCGGCGCTCCGGGTATCCGCTGCGTCGTTCCGCTGGGGAAGTTCGCGTATGATCAGGTTCTACGCGTCTATCGCGATCGAGGCGTCGAGGTACCGCGGCCCAAGCCCCGCTTCGCCCACGGCGCGGAGGTGCGACTGGGAGGAGCAGGGTCATCGGCGCCGGTGATCGTGGCGAGCTTCCATCCCAGCCAGCAGAATACGTTCACGGGCAGACTGACGGAGCCGATGCTCGATGCGGTCTTCGCCCGAGCGCGCCAGCTCGTTGCGCTGGAGAGCCCATGACGAATCCCGGCCGTTATCAGGGAGCTTTCGAAAACGCGCTCGACGCTTTTGCTTTGCACGAGATCGTGACCGACGACAACGGTATCGCCGTGGACTACATCTTCCTCGAGGTCAATCCGAGCTTCGAGCGGATGCTCGGTGTCTCGTCCGAGGATGTAGTCGGCCGTCGTGTCACCGAGGTCTTTCCCGGCGTCGAGCAGGAGTCGTGGATCGAAATCTACGGCCGCGTGGTGGCGACGGGTGAGCCCGCCGACTTCGACCAGCGCTCGGAGTTACTCGACAGGTACTTCAAGGTGCATGCCTATCGATCGGATCCTGGGGAATTTGTCACCGTGTTCCACGACATCTCCGCCTACGTTCGCGCGCGCGAGGCGCTGGAGCACTCGGAGGCGTTGCGACGCTCGATGATCGAGAGCTCGCCGGATCACATCATGCGGGTGGACGTCGACGGGACGATCCAGGCCATCAATCGGACGGTAGAAGGCCTGAAGCCCGGCGACGTCATCGGATCGAAGATCTACGACTACCTCGACGAACGATGGCACGCGGTGGTGACGGAGTGTTTCGAGCGGGTCATCAGGACCGGCAAGCCGGATCGCTACGAGGTCGAATACGACTACGAGGATGGGCACGTCGGTTACTTCGAGAGCCGTGTCGGCCCGGTCGTGCGCGACGGAGAAGTGGTGGCGCTGACCGTCGCCGCGACCGACCGCACGCAACAGTACGAGCTCGAGGAAAAACTCAGGCAATCGCAAAAGATGGAAGCCATCGGCCGGATGGCGGGGGGGGTCGCGCACGACTTCAACAACCTGCTGACCGGCATCAAGGGCTTCAGTCACCTGGCGTTATCGAGGGAAAACCTCGACGCGACGGTCGGCGATGATCTCGCGCAGATTTCCGTCCTCGTCGACCAGGCCGGCGATCTCACCCACCAGCTGCTGGCGTTCAGCCGGCGCCAGCCGGTCGATGTCTCGGTCCTGAGCCTCAACCAGGTTATCGACGACACCGCGGAGATGCTGCGGCGCTTGCTGGGAGAGAACTTCAGCCTCGACCTCATCACCGCCCCCGACAGCTGGAACGTTCGCGCGGACCGCAGCCAGCTACAGCAGATCATCATCAACTTGACGGTGAACGCTCGCGATGCGATGCCGAGCGGCGGCCGGATAGCGATCGAGACCCGCAACCGTGCGGCCAAGCAAGCCGGCGCGGCAGCGGCCTCGGGGGATTTCGTCGTCCTGAGCGTCGCCGACGACGCCCCGGGCATCGATTCGCGCACCCTTCCGCACATCTTCGAGCCCTTCTTCACCACCAAAGAGGCGGGTAGAGGAACCGGGCTCGGCCTGGCGACGGGCTACGGAATCGTCAAGCAACACGACGGCCACGTCGTCGTCCGTAGCGAGCCCGGTGACGGCGCTCGCTTCGACGTTTTCCTGCCGGCGGTAAGCAGCCCCGTAGACCACCCCGGGGATGCCGGCGACCCACGCACCGCGCATGGCGGGAGCGAAACGGTGCTGGTGGTGGAAGACGACGAGTCGGTGCGCGAGGTGACCGCGCGCATTCTGCAGTCGCGCGGGTACGAGGTGATGGCCGCAAGCAACCCGTCGGAGGCGCGGGAGTGCTTCGCGTCGCGGCCGGTGAACCTCCTGGTTACCGACGTCGTCATGCCGGGGGGCGACGGGCCTTCGCTGTTCCGCGCGCTGTCGGCGATCGACGCTGATCTGAAGGTCATTTACATATCGGGGTACGCCGAGCCGGCGGGTATCGGCGATATTGCCGCCCTCGGAGCGCCCTATCTTCGCAAGCCGTTCGCGCCGCACGAGCTCGTGCGCATGGTTCGCGAGTGCCTCGACGACTGATCAGCTCTTCCGCGCGGAGATGATTTCCACGGCGTCCTGAGTGGGGGCGCGGCAGGCGTAATTCTCGCACAGATAATAGGTCGGCAGCCCGTCGACGGCCTGCTTGCCGGCCAGCAGCGGTAGCTCACCGGTGGCCCGCTGCGCGTCCGGGGCGGCAGGGTCGAACGCGACGATCAGGTCGTGGGGGCGGAACTGTCGCCACAGAGAAGCCAGGGTTGCGGAGAGCTCGGCGGACTCGGCGGGGCCCACGAGCGCGACCTCGCGCGGCGCGCGGCGAGCGTAATCGACGGCAGACACCATGTGGGCGAAGCCACTCGGTGCCGATTCCATCTGCGCGTGAAACGCCGACAGTAGGTCCTCCGCGTAGCGACCGTAGCGCTGCTCTCCCGTCAGCGTGCACAGCCGCAAGAGCGCGTTGGCCGCCACCGCGTTGCCGCTGGGCGTGGCGCCGTCGTGCCCGGGCTTCATGCGGGCGATGAGCTGCTCGTGGTCGGTCCCGGTGAAGAAGAACCCGCCGGCGTCATCGTCCCAGAACAACTCGACCATACGGTCCGCGAGGCTGCGCGCGTGGGTCAGCCAATCGAGATCGAAGGTCGACTCGAACAGCTCGACGAGGCCCCACAGCAGATTGGCGTGGTCGTCGATGTAGCCCAGCAGGTGGGTGCGGCCGAGACGATGGCTGTGCATGAGGCGGCCATCTACGATCATCGTGTCGACAGCGAAAGCAGCCGCCTCGACGGCGGACTCGAGAAACCGGCTCTCTCCCAGAACGCGGTGCCCTTTCGCCATCGCCGCGATCATCAACCCGTTCCAGTCGGCGAGGACCTTGTCGTCTAAACCGGGGTGGACTCTCGCTTCGCGTGCTCGGAGCAAGGTCTGTCGGGATGTCGCGAGTGTTGATGCGAGCTCTACGGCGCTGGTGTCGAGCTCCTCGAAAAATGCCGCGGCCGGCTTGGCCAGGTTGAGGATATTCTTCCCCTCCCAGTTGCCCTCCGCGGTGACGCCGTAGACGGTGCAGAAGGCGCCGGCCTCGGCGCCGAGGAGGTCCTGCACCTCGGCATGGTCCCAGACATAGAACTTCCCCTCTTCGCCTTCGGAATCCGCGTCGAGCGTCGAGTAGTAGCCGCCATCCGCAGACTGCATGTCGCGAATCACCCAGTCGAGGGTCTCCGTTGCAACGCGTGCGTATTCCTCGTGGCCGGTGAGTTGTACGGCTTCGAGGTACGCGGTTGCCAGCAGCGCGTTGTCGTACAGCATCTTCTCGAAGTGAGGCACCAGCCAGCGGTCGTCCGTCGAATAGCGGTGGAAGCCGCCGCCGAGTTGGTCGTACAACCCGCCGTAGGCCATCCGGTCGAGTGACAGCGTGACCATGTCCAGAACGTCGGCCCCGCCGTGGTTGTGCACGGATCGAAGCAGCAGGCTGATGGCCATCGGGTGCGGAAACTTGGGCGCCCTCGAGAAGCCGCCGAAGACAGGCTCGAAGCGCTCCCGATAGTGGACCACGGCCTTGTCGACGAGCTCCATGGAAGGCGCGTTTGCTCGATCGCTCCTGCCGAGACGCCCCGCCTGCATGGCGATATTGTCGACGATGTCCTCCGAAGCGGTTTCGATCGCGTCGCGTTGCTGGTCGAACGACTGCCGAACGGCGTGCAGGACGCGCG
This sequence comes from uncultured Acidobacteriota bacterium, assembly GCA_964430745.1. GTDB lineage: Bacteria > Acidobacteriota > UBA890 > UBA890 > UBA890 > CBDCGW01. The sequence goes on from CAYSHI010000367.1 coordinate 10,463, forward strand.
GAAACCCGGGCATCCCCATCCGATCCTCGGGCGGGAAGTACGTGCCGCCGAAAAACGGCTTCAGATCGGGCGTCAGGAAGACAGTGAGCGGCCAGCCACCCTGACCCGTCATCATCTGCACGGCGGTCATGTAGATGTCGTCGAGGTCGGGACGTTCCTCCCTGTCGACCTTGATGCACACGAACCCGTCGTTCATCAACGCGGCGATCTCATCGTTCTCGAACGACTCGCGCTCCATGACGTGGCACCAGTGGCAAGCCGCGTATCCGATGCTCACAAGGATCGGGAGATCGTCCCGCCGGGCTCTTTCCAGTGCTTCCCGCCCCCACGGATACCAGTCCACGGGGTTGCCTGCGTGCTGCAACAGGTATGGACTTGTCTCTTCGGAAAGGCTGTTCGAGCGTGTAGATTCATTCATGCGAGCCAGCTTAACAGGGTCGGAGAAAAGGCCGGGAGGCCCGGTCCTCGCCGCGGCGGTGGAGCCGCCGACGGCGCCGGCTCGTCATGGACGCGTCGAGAAAAAGCTTCGAATATCATCGGAAATGCGCGCACTCAGCCGTTCCCATCATGTACCTCTTCCGATAGCCTGAGGCCCAGCCGAATGCCGCTCTCCCCCCGCCCCGAGACGTTGAACGGCGGAGGCCGAATTCTCATCGTCGACGACGAGCCGTACATCCGCGAGATTCTCTCGCGATGGCTCGTCGACGAAGGGTATGACTGCGAGCAGGCATCCAACGCCGATGCGGCGATGCAGGCTCTCGAGTGCGGCGGTATCGAGCTGATGATCTCCGACATCCGCATGCCCGGCCGCTCGGGGCTCGAGCTGCTCGACGACGCCAAGGCCCGCTATCCCGAGTTGGCGGTCATCATGCTTACCGCCGTCGATGATCGGGCGACTGCCATCCACACACTCGAGGCCGGGGCTTTCGGCTACGTGATCAAGCCGTTCGACCGCAACGAGCTGCTCATTTCGGTCGTCAACGCGTTGGAGCGCCGCCGGCTCTCGTTGTTGAGCAATCACTATCAGCACCAACTCGAGAACGACGTGCGCGAGCGTACGGCCCTGCTTCGGCTGCGCGAGGAAGAGGTCGCCCTGCGTTTGATCACCGCCGCCGAGCATCGGGACGCCGAGACCGGCGCGCACATCCGCCGCATCGGGTTGTACTCGGAGATCATCGCCCTCGCCCGCGGTTGGGACGACGGGTCCGCCGAGGAGCTCCGCCTTGCCGCTCCGATGCACGACGTCGGCAAGATCGGCATTCCGGACCACATACTGCTGAAGCCCGGATCTCTGACGAGCCGGGAGTTCAGCGTCATCGAGCGTCACACGACGATGGGCGCGTCGATCCTGGCCGGCTCGCGTATTCCGATGCTGCGGCTGGCGCGCCAGATTGCCCTGACACACCACGAGCGTTGGGATGGCGGCGGTTACCCCGCCGGTTTGCAGGGCGAGGACATTCCGGAAGAGGGACGCATTGTCGCCGTCGCAGACGTGTACGACGCCCTCGTGCACACTCGTGTCTATCGGCCTGCGATGTCAGAGCAGCAGGCGCTGCAAATCATGCGTCGGGCCCGCGGACGCCAGTTCGACCCCACCATTTTTGACACCTTCCTCAACGTGCTCCCCGACCTGCGCGAGGTGCGGCGTCGTCTGGCGGCGGAGAGCAATGCGCCGGCCGCTCTCGGACGTGCGTGATCGGGCGCAAACTGCGCCGGCAAAAAGAGATCTCGGAATTTCCCTTCTGAGTGCGTAATCTCCCTAGGGACCGGTGTGGCCGGCGCCGGAAGCCGGATGTGCCCCGTCACCGGGTTGTAGCCCTGTGGGCCGCACGGACGGGGCTCGACGCGGGATGGCTATGTCAAAGGCGCGTAAGCCTTCTTTCAGGGGGGGGGGAGTGGACCAGACGAGCCGCCTGCTGGCGGACGTCATGGACTCGCTGTCCGACGCCCTCATCATCACCGACTTCGAAACCCTTGAAGTCGAGTACGCCAATCGGGCGCTCGCAGACGCGCTCGGGTACGAGGCGTGGGACTTCGTCGGCGCCCCGATCACCGAGCTGTACCCGGACGAGGAGGGCGCGGCCGCGTTCCGACAGGCGCTGGCGGACGCCCTCGATCAAGGCACCGTCGGATTCCGCAGCGAGCAGGTGTTCATCCGCAAGAACGGCGATCGCACCTGGACCGAGATGACAACGCGCCTCGTCCCGGTGGACGCTCCGCAGAAGCTCGTGAGCGTTTTGCGCGACATCACCGAGCGCAAGCTCTGGGAAGACGCGCTTGTGCAGAGCCACGCCCGGCTCGAATTGCTCAACAGCATTCTCAGTGGCGTGAAACTGGGAATGACCATGGACGCGGTCATCGACCTCACCCTCAAACGACTCAGCGAGTATTTCCAAGGCATACGTGTCACCTACGGCAGAATCGATGGCGACGGCAATCTCGTGGTCAGCAACTGCGTCCACCCCGAGGCGATGCCGTCGCTGGCCGGTTGGTCGGTGGATCTGTCCCAGTCGAAGCAGTACCTGAGTGCACTGCGGGCCGCCGAGGCCGTGAACGTTGCCGACGTGCGCAGCGAGGCGGGGATCTACGACGCCGTGGTGGGCGAAGGCACACGCGCGGCTCTGCACGTTCCCATGGAGCACGCCGACGGTCTGGTCGCCGTGATGTGCCTCGACTCTCCGGCGCCGGTGAACTGGAGCGTGCACGCGGTCACCACGGTCAGCGAGGTCGCCGCGCACCTGTCGTTCGTTCTCAAGGATGCCGAGGCGTCGAAGACCCGGGCGCAACTCGAGGAGCAATTGCGCCAGTCGCAGAAGATGGAGGCGGTCGGTCGCCTCGCCGGCGGCGTCGCCCACGACTTCAACAACATCCTCACGGGCATCACCGGATACGTCGAGCTCGCCCTCGGGCAGGTCGACGAGGCGCAGGTTCGCCGAGACCTCGAGCAGATCAGGCAGTTTTCCGATCGCGCGGCCGGACTCACCCACCAGTTGCTGGCGTTCAGCCGACGCCAGCCGCTGCGTGTGTCGGCGGTCGATCTCAACGATCTCGTCGAATCCACCACTGGCATGATGGAGCGCCTCATTGGAGAAGACGTCGAGCTGACATTCCAACCCGGCGCCGATTTGGGTCTGGTGAAGGCGGACTCCGGCCAGATCGAACAGGTGCTGATGAATCTCGCCGTCAATTCCCGGGACGCCATGCCCACGGGCGGCAAGGTGCTCATCGAGACGGCGAACGTCGAGCTCGACGCCGACTACGCGGCCGGCCATACCGCGGTCGAGCCCGGCCCGTACGTGATGCTCGCGGTGTTCGACACCGGAATCGGGATGAGCAAGGAGAGCCAGGAACGGGTGTTCGAGCCGTTCTTCACCACCAAGGAGCAGGGCAAGGGGACGGGCCTCGGCCTGTCGACCGTCTACGGCATCGTCAAGCAACACGACGGCAACATCTGGGTGTACAGCGAGCCTGATCGAGGCACCTGCTTCAAGATCTACTTGCCCGTTTGTGACGTGGTTCCGGCCGTCGAGGTCGCCGGCGGTCTCGCTCCCGACGTGCCGCGTGGCATCGAGACCATCCTGCTCGTCGAAGATGAGCCTCGCGTGCGCGACGCGGTGAAGCGCGCCCTCGAGAACTACGGCTACACCGTATTGTCCGCGACGCACCCCGACGAGGCGACGACGGTATTCGAGGACAACATGAAAGGGGTCGCCATGTTGCTCTCCGATGTCGTCATGCCTGGCTGTGACGGCATCCAGCTCCATTCCCGTCTGTGCGACCGGCGTCCGGGTCTGCCGGTGCTCTTCATGTCGGGATACACCGATCGTTCGATTCTCGAAGACGGCGTCCTCAACCCCGGGATACCGTTCATTCAGAAGCCGTTCTCCCCCGCGCAGCTCGTGCACAAGGTTCGAACGGTGCTCGACGAGAGCGTCGGATAGCCGCCGGCAGCCGCCGGGAGACGTCGGCTGTCCGCGTGGCCGCATTGCAGCGGCGGGCCGACAGCGGTAGCTTGGAGGTCTGCCCCTTCCCCGCCGGAACGCCGTGATGCCGAACTACCCACTACCAGCCCGGAGTTTGCGTGCCCACGCGATGGTTTGCGCGTTTGCGCTACTCTGCTCCGCCTCGCCGCTGGCGTGGGCGCAGCAGCAGGAGGCCAACTATCGGGCTGATGTCGAGCTTGTCCTGCTCCACGTTGCCGTAATGGATGCTCGGGGTGGTGACGTACCGGAGCTCACGGCCGAGGACTTCAAGGTCTTCGACGACGGAATCGAGCAGAAGGTCGAGCTGTTCGTGGCTCCCAGCGATGCCCCGCTCGACGTCGCCATGGTGCTGGATTCGAGTCAAAGCATGAAACCGTTCGAAGCGTCCGCTCGTCGAGCGGCGATCGCTTTTCTCGGCCGCATGGCGCTCGACGACTGTATCTACGTGCTGCCGTTTTCCGATTCGCCGGCGGCGGGCCGCTGGGGAAGGGCCGGTGATCCGCAACTGCGCAGTTACATCGGCTCCATCCACGCCGGTGGGGGCACCGCGCTCCACGACGCTGTGTTGGAAGGGCTCGCGCAGCTGGAGCGTGCCAATGCCAACGAGCTGGTGTCGCCGGCGGCCGAAGCCGAACAAGCGTCGATGGAGGATCCCGTCGAAGAGGACACCGACGACGAGGGCGGCAGCTCGACGGTCACGGGGCCGCAGACGGTTCAGCATGGCACTCAGAAAGTGATCTTGCCGCCGCCCACCACGTCTCTGCTGCAGGAGGTCGACGGCGCCATCCGGGATCTCGATCTCATCACCGCCCCCGCGCCGGTTCGCGGTTGCGGAGAGCCGCTGCCTGAAGGCGAGCGGGCGACCGCGGCCAACACCCGCCGGAAGGCGTTGTTGTTGCTCAGCGACGGTGCCGACATGGACAGCAAGGCCGGATTCTATGATGCCCTCGGCGCGGCTCGGACGGCGAGCGTGCCCGTATTTCCTGTCGCCATGGGCTCGGCCCGGCAGGACCCTCGCTTGGGGGACCATCTAGCTGAGATCGCCCGCGCCACGGGGGGGCGCATGATCGAGAACACTCAAGCGCGCGAGCTCGGCGAGTCGTACGACCAGGTTGTCGAGCTTCTTCGCTCGTTTTATCTGATCGGTTACAACCCGGGCGAGGTCGAGGGATCGTCGTCGCCGGCGGGACCCCGCTGGCACGATGTCCGTGTTGAGCTGCGTCGGCCCAACTTCGAACCGCTGGTGCGCCCGGGCTACTACCGCTGAGCCTGCCTCGAGTGTCCGCCGTCTGGGGCGGCTCATTTCTCGCAGATTCGATCCCGCCGACCGTATGGTGGACGACACCTGCAGGACGCAGGGTCGGCGCGATTCAGCGCGCTTCCGGGAGTTTCTTGCGGCCCGTCCACGCATTCGTCGCGGCGAAGAGCGAGGCCACGGCGATCGCGGCGGAGACCGCCGCGCGGCTCCAGCTGATGCCGGCAAAGAAGAGGATCCATGCGTAGGCGGCGAAGTAGACGCCGTTCAGAGCTGCGTATCCGGCGACGAGCTTCTCCGAGACCGCCATCCACGCCACCGCTACGGTCACCACGCCGGCAAAAAGCATCGACAGGCTGTTCATGTCGCGCGTGGCGCGGGCTGCCGCGTCGGTTGCGAGGTCAGCGCGGTTGGCGAAATGAAGAACGGCCAGCAGGATCGAAACGGCGCCCGCCGCGAACAGTATGAGGCGGGGCTGGCTGACATCGAGGGATGTTTTCACGTTCCTGGAGCGTCCGAATTCTGTGGCTTGCCCACCACGCCGCTAGGCAGGGATCCTAGGGTAGAGTCCATCCATGTCAGAGACAAGCGAGCACAGCGGTAGCCGCGGCTTCACACCTGCGCGGACCGGCCTGTACAAGAGATTTTTCGCCTGGCTCCTGTGGCGACTTCAAAACCACTACGGCGACGACATCGAGATCCGCAAGCGCGATTTGCTGCGTAACGTGCGCGGGACCGTCGTGGAGATCGGCGCCGGGGCCGGAGCCAACCTGGGCCTGTATCCCCCGGACGCCCAGTTGTTGCTGGTGGAGCCCAACGCCCACATGCACGGCTATCTGCGCGAGGAGGCGCGGCGGGTCGGCCTCACCTTCGAGATTCGTGAGGGCGCCGCGGAGCGAATGAACGTCGCCGACGAGGCGGCCGACTTCGTCGTCTGCACGCTCGCTCTTTGCTCGGTGGATCACCCCGAGGCGGCGCTGCGGGAGGTGGTCCGCGTGCTGAAGCCCGGCGGCGCGTTCCTTTTCCTGGAGCACGTCGCCGCCCCGCAGGGCACCAGGCTGCGCCGCTGGCAGCGTGGGCTGCGGGGTTTCTGGAGGACCATCGGCGACGGCTGCACGCTCGATCGCGAAACCTGGGCGGGGATCGAGCGGGCGGGGTTCGGGGATTCCCGTATCGAGCACTTCGAGGCGGCGGGATTGCGGATCGTCCGGCCTCACATCGTCGGCGCGGCCGTCAAGGCCGGCTCCTGAGCCCGTCGGCCCGTGGGCGACGACGGCGCGCAGGCGGCGAGCTCCGCGCCCCGGCTCAGCCTCCGAGGACGGACGCTATCGCAGTTCCCACCGCCCGCAGCCACGGATCCGGATAAACGCCGATGGCAAGCACGACGAGCACCAGCGCGGCGAGCGCCACGCCTGCCCCGAACACAGACGGGGAGGTCCGGGACTCGAAGGCGTCGACGCCGGCAGCGTCCGGTGCCACTTCCGTATCCATGTACATGACCACCAAGACGCGCAGATAGTAGAAAACGCCGATGGCGGACGCCCCAACCAGGGCCAGCGCCAGGTCGCTCCTTCCCGCGCCGACAGCGGCGCTCAGGACCGCGAACTTGGCGAGAAACCCACCCGTCGGGGGCACGCCGGCCAGAGACAGCAGCATCACGGCGAGGGCCGCGGCGAGCGCCGGACGCCGGCGCCCCAGACCGCGATAGCCGGCGAGATCGTCGGCCTCGGCGTCGCCACTGCTCGATAACACCGCGACAACGCCGAACGCGCCGAGGGTCGTGGCCACGTAGGTGATCATGTAGAACACCACCGCCCCGCTGCCGGCGGCGCCGCCCGCCGACAGCGCGACGAACACGTAACCGATGTGAGCCACGGAGGAATATGCGAGGAGCCTCTTGATGTCGGTCTGCAGCAGCGCAAGCAGGTTGCCGCCGAACATGGTCACGACGGCGAGAGTGGCTAGAACCGGCGCGAGCGCGGCCTCGCCGCCCTGATCGGCGCTGAGAATACGCAGCAGTACTGCAATGACCGCTCCCTTCGAGCCCGTCGCGATCAAGGCGGTTACCGGCGCCGGTGCCCCCTGATAGACGTCCGGGGACCACATGTGAAAAGGAACCAGCGCCAGCTTGAACGCGAAACCCGACAGCACCAGCAACCCCCCCGCCATCGCCCAGACGGCCTCCGGAGTGCCCGGCCCGTCGAGCAGCGCCCGCGTCGCCGCGGCGACGGCAGAAAACAGCAGGGTGCCGGTTGCCGCGTACAGCAGCGCGATGCCGAAGAGCAGCAGCCCCGAGGCCATCGCCGCCAGGATCAGATACTTGGCCGCGGACTCGACGGACGGGCGATCTTCGCGCAGGTACCCGAGCAACACGTAGAGCGAAACGCTGAGTGTCTCGAGGCCGAGGAAGAACGAGGCGAAGTGCGTGCTGCAGGCGAGAATTCCCATGCCGACGGTGGCGAAGAGCAACAACGAATAGTATGCCTCGCCGCTGCAGCTCCGCGCCTGCAGGTACGGACGCGAGAAGATCGCGAGGATGCCGGTGGCGGAGAACAGGAGGGTGAGAAACAGGATCGCGTAGCTGTCGACGCGAAGCAGCGGAGTGACGTCCGTGGGCGCCAGCGGTCGCACGGCGACGATCGACGCCAGGGCGGCGCCGATGCCCAGAACCGCGACGCGGTGCAGGGCCCCCAGGCGAGCGCCGAAGGCGCCGCCGAGCATCACCGCGGTGCCGGTGATGGCCGCGATGATCAACGGCGAGACGACCAGCAGGGCGTCCATGCTCATGGCCGCCTCACCCGTGTTGACTCGGTGTCCGCCTCCGCGAGCGACACGACGCGCGGCAGCGGAGCGATGTCGGTGTCGGCGGGCTCAAACCTGACGTCGCGGGCGACAAGCGCGTCCAGCGTCGGTCGAGCGCTGTCGAGCGCCGGACGAGGATACAGGCCGAGGGCGATGATCAGCAGGGCAAGGGCCGCGAGCATCAACGACTCGCGCAACCCGATGTCCCTGATATCGGTGTGTGGGCTTGCTTCTCCGTAAAAGACCCGCTGCATCAACTCGAGCATCGCGACGGTCCCGAGGACGATGCCGATCACGGCGATCGCCACCAGGCCGGGAGCCGCCGGGAAGCTCCCGACGAGCGTAAGCAGCTCGCCGACGAAGTTGCCCATCCCGGGCACGCCCACCGATGCGAGGACGAACAGCAACGCAAACGCCGACAGGCGTGGCAGGTAACTCCACAGACCGCCGAGCTGGTCGAATGAACGACTGTGATGCCGCTCGTAGACCATCCCGGCGATGGCAAACAGGGCGCCGGTCGCCAATCCGTGCGCCAGCATCTGGAACACCGCTCCCTGCAGAGCGGTCAGTCGCCAGGCGGCCACGCCGAGGACGACGAAGCCCATATGGCTGACGCTGGTGTACGCAATAAGACGCTTCATATCGGTCTGGCCGTATGCGAGCACCGCACCGTAGACAATGCCGATAACGCCGATCACGGCCATGGGGCCCGCGAACGTGGCCGCCGCATCCGGGAACAGCGGAACCGCGAAGCGGATGAGACCGTAACCGCCCGTCTTCAAGAGCAGCCCCGCAAGCAGGATGCTGCCCGCGGTGGGCGCCTGTGTGTGCGCGTCCGGCAGCCAGCTATGCAGCGGGAAGAGTGGCAGCTTCACCGCGAAGGCGACGAAAAAGCCGAGGAACAGCCACTGGGCTGTTCGCGGCTCGATGGAGGTCCCCACCAGGGTCAGATAGTCGGTCGTGAAGGAGCCGGTCGACTGCGCGTGGGCGTAGTACAGGCCGATAATCGACACCAGGAGCAGTAACCCCGAGGCCATCGTGAAGATCACGAACTTCACCGCCGCGCGGATGCGTTGCTCATGCCCCCAGATTCCGATGAGGAAGTACATCGGTACCAGCATCAGCTCCCAGAAGAAGTAGAAGAGGAACAGGTCGAAAGCGAGAAACACGCCCATGATTCCCGCGAGCGTCGCCAGCACGCTCAGGTAGTGGAGTCCGGGTGAGCGCTCGATCTCTCGCCATGACGCGAGCACCGCGACGCAGCCGAGCAATCCCGAGAGCACGACGAACAGCAGGTTCAACCCGTCGAGAGCCAGGTGAAACTCGACGCCGAGGCTGGGGATCCAGGGGAGCCGTAGCTGCAGGACCGGTCCCGCCGTCGTGGCCGCCTGCTCGCCGAGGCCGAACCACAGGGTCAGTGCCGTCGCGAATGTGAGCAATGCCGCGACGAGCGCTATCGAGCGCGCGGCGCTGCGGTTGTCACGCCCGGCGAGCCACGCGATCACACCACCCGCGAGCGGGATGAAGATCAGCGCGCTGAGAAGAAGGGGCGACATCGGCTCAACTCCACAGCCAGGACAGCAGAAGAATGATGACGCCGACGATCATCCCGGCGGCGTACGTCCGGATACGTCCGGTCTGCGTCAAAGCAAGCATGTAGTGCGAGATTCGGATCGTCCCCGTGAGCACACTCAGGCCGTCGTCGACGGGCTCGTGCCGCAGCCACCGGGCGATGGATCGGTAGGGAATAACGACCACGGCTCGATAAAATGCGTCGGCACCCCAGCCCGATCGCATGACAATCGCCACCGCCGACCCCGCTGACGACCGGGCGATCCGTTCCCTCCACGCGGGGCGCAGGACGTACCAGTGGTACGCCATCATCATGCCGAGCAACGCGATGGCTGCGGACACGGCTTGAAGTGTCAGCTCGGCGCGGTGTGCTTCTTCCTCCGAGCCGAGGGCGGGCCCCGCGCCGAGCCCGCTTCGTTGCTCGGCGCCGGCGAACACGGGATGGAGCAACTCACTCACCGCGTGGTAGCCGCCCAGTGTCTCGGGCATCTCGAGAAAGCCGATGAGCAGGGAGCCCGCGGCGAGCACGACGAGCGGGTAGAGCATCAGGTCCCGGGGCCGGTGTATGTGGTTGTTCTCCTCCCCGTTGCCGGGTCCCGCGAAGATCATGAAGTACCAGCGGAAGGCGTACAGAGACGTGATCCCCGCGGTGAGCAGCAGCAGCAGGAGGAGCGCAGGGCGCATGAACGGAGGCTGGAGGATCGCCCAGAGGATGGCGTCCTTCGAGTAGAAGCCCGAGGTGATCAACGGCAACCCCGCCAGCGAGGCGGCGCCGACCGCGGCCACCGCTGCGGTGCCCGGAAGCGCACGACTCCGTCGCAATCCGCCCATCTTCCGAATGTCGGTCTCGTGCACGCAGTGCACGACGTTGCCGGCGCTGAGAAAGAGCAGCGCCTTGAAAAAGGCATGCGTGAGGAAGTGGAACATCGCGGCGACGAAACCGCCGACGCCGAGAGCCGCGAACATGTAGCCGATCTGGCTGATCGTGGAGTAGGCGAGGACACGCTTGATGTCGTTCTGGAAGAGCGCCGAGCAGCCGGCCAGGAACGCCGTCAGGGCGCCGATCGTGGCAACGAGAGCAAGAATGGCCGGGGCCAACAGGAACAGCTGGTGGGTTCGAGCCACCAGATAGACCCCGGCGGTCACCATGGTGGCGGCGTGGAGGAGGGCGCTGACCGGCGTCGGGCCGGCCATGGCATCGGGTAACCACGTTTGCAGCGGTACTTGCGCGGACTTGCCGAGGGCGCCGATCAACAGCAGCAACGCGGTGATGGTTGCGACCGGACTCCCCGGGGCCCAGTTGATCAGGGCGATCTCGGCCATGGCGTCGATCTGCAGCGTGCCCAGGTCGAGCACCAGGATAAGCATGGCGATCATCAACGCCGCGTCGCCGACGCGGGTGACGATGAAGGCCTTGCGTCCGGCCGCTCCGTTGGCCGGGTCGCGGTACCAGAAACCGATGAGCAGGTAGGAGCACACGCCCACCCCTTCCCATCCCAGGTAAAGAAGCGCCAGGTTGTCCGCGAGAACCAGCGTGAGCATGGAGGCGACGAACAGGTTCATGTAGCAGAAGAAGCGCCCGTAGTCGGGCTCTTCCGCCATATAGGCGGCCGCGTAGAGGTGGATGAGGAAACCGACGCCGGCGACGACGAGCGCCATGAGGGCTGCCAGCGCGTCGAGCTTGAGTGCAATGTCGACGTGCACGTCCTCCACCGCGAACCACGTGTAGAGATGTTCGGAAACGAAGGGGGCTCCGTCGGCGGTGTGCTGCAGGACCGCCGACGCATCGCCGGACGACAGGTTGGGAAACGCGTCGGCGAAGAGAGGGGCGCTGTTCGCCGTCGCCGCCACGAAGCTCACCAGCAGGGCGGCGCACGCAACCGTGGCCACGAGCTTGGTTCCCATCTTCCTGCCGAAGAGGGCCAGCACGATGCTGCCGGCCAGCGGCGCGGCGATCATCGTCCACAGCGGCATCATGGGCATCGCTCCACGTCAGCCTCGCAGCACGTCGAGCCGGTCGGCGTCCAACGTCGCGGACCGGCGGAAGATCAACAGAATGAGGGCCAGCCCCACGGCAACTTCGGCCGCCGCCATCGCCATGATGAAGATGACGAAGATCTGGCCGTCGGGCTGTTGCCAGCGCGCTCCGGCGCCGACGAAAGCGAGCGCGGCGCCGTTGAGCATGACCTCCAGCGACAGCAGCATGAACAACAGATTGCGACGTAGCAGCACGCCGAAGGCACCGATGCACACCAGCGCGCCCGCCACCATCAGGACATGCGCCGTCGGGATCGTCGCCATCAGTCTCGAGACCCCAGGTAGTAGGCGCCGACGAGCCCGGCCAGCAACAGCACGGAGGCGAGCTCGACGCCGATCAGATAGGTCGTGAACAACACCGCGCCGACCTCGCGGGGGCCGATTGTCGGTGCCGCGATCGCCTGCCCCCCTGCGCCCGCGAGACTGCCCAGCGTGAGGAGTGCGAGCGCCCCGGCCAGGAGCGCCGGGACGATCCACGCGCGCGGCGGCATCCAGCTCCGCTCTTGTTCACGCGACGCCGCGGCCCCGGCCACCATCATGATGACGAACATGATCACCACGACGATCGCGCCGGCGTAGACGATGATCTCCAGGGCCGCCACGAACGGCGCCCCGAGGACGAGAAAGTCGATCGCCAGCGCGAACAGCGACAGCACCAGGTATAGAACCGCGTGCAACGGGTTGCTGCGGGTCACCGCGAGCAGGGCGGCGAGCACGGCAAATGCAGAGGCGATGTAGAAGGTCTCCGTCATGGCAGCAGATCCTTCACGTCGACCGGCGGCGTCTCGCCGATCGCTTCGCCTTTTTCCTTGCCGGCGATCTGAACGCCGGCGTGGCGATAGAAGTTGTACTCGTGCCGCTTGCCCGGCCCGTCGATGAGCAGGTCGTCCTTCTCGTAGACCAGATGGCGTCGCCTGTGCTCGGCCATCTCATAGTCGGGTGTCAGTTGAATGGCGTAGGTCGGACAGGCCTCTTCGCAGAACCCGCAATAGATGCAGCGCGAGAAGTTGATCTGGAACCACTCCGGGTAACGACGGCCTTGTTCGTCTTCGGTCGCCTGCAAGGCGATGCAATCGACGGGGCAGACGACGGCGCACAGGTAGCAGCCCACACACCTCTCCTCGCCGTCGGGGTCCCGGGTGAGAACGATGCGCCCCCGGTTGCGAGGTGCGATCGGCGCCCTCTCCTCCGGATACTGGATCGTCACCGGGCGCCGGAACTGCATCTTGAAAATGATCCACAACCCGCGCAGCAGCCCGGTTACGGCGATCCATCGGGAATGATTCGCCTGCAGCCGCATCATCAGCCTCCCGTCGCCCGGGCAACGACCACCGCGCCCGTCACCATGAGGTTGAGGAGCGCCACCGGCAGCAAGAACTTCCAGCCGAACGCCATGAGGTGGTCGTAACGGAAGCGCGGCAATGTGGCTCGCGCCCAGATGAACAGGTAGACGAACAGCGCCATCTTGATCGCGAACCACAGCGGCGACGGCAGCAGCGGGCCGCTCCCGCCGCCGAGGAAGGCGGTGGCGGCGAGGGCTCCGACCAGCATCACGCCGAGGTACTCGCCGAGAAAGAAAAGGGCGAACTTCATGCTGCTGTACTCGGTGTGAAAGCCCGCGACGATCTCGTTCTCTGCTTCCGGCAGGTCGAACGGGGCGCGTTTCAGCTCCGCGAGCCCGGCGATGACGAACACCATGAAGGCGAGCGGCTGGATGACGGCGAAGGGAAGCCCCTCCTGCGCGGCTACGATGTCGCGAAGGTTGAATGAGCCGGCCAACAGCACAACGCTGGTGAGCGAAAGTCCCATGGCCAGCTCGTAGCTGATCATCTGTGCCGCCGACCGGATGGCGCCCAGCAGCGAATATTTGCTGTTGGAGGCGAGCCCAGCGAGCATGACGCTGTAGACGCCGACCGATGACATGGCGAGGAAAAAGAGCACGCCGATGTTCAGGTCGATGATGGCGCCGCTCTCGCTGAAGGGCACGACGGCGAAGCTGCCGATGACGGTGATCGCCAGAATCATCGGTGCGACCACGTAGGGGACCGGGTCGGCGAACGGCGGTATCCAGTCTTCCTTGGTGAGCAGCTTGATGGCGTCGGCGACGGTCTGCAGCAAGCCGAAAGGTCCCACACGATTGGGACCGAGCCGCAACTGGAAGCGGCCGAGCAGG
>CAYSHI010000368.1:0-19805 GCA_964430745.1 uncultured Acidobacteriota bacterium
GCGGCCGAAAACGCGAGCAGCGCCCCGACGAGGCCGCGTTCGTACTGGCGAGCTCTTTTCCGTTCAGCATGGACGAACGCGGCCTCGTCGGGGCGCTGCTCGCGTTTTCGGCCGCGGGGGCCGGGTTGGCCTCGATCTCACGAGAAGACCGCAGCGTGCTCACCCCCCTTCAGCGCCGTATCGCGGTGGCCGGTATCGCGGTCGGCGTCGGCACGGTGGCGTACCTCCTCTACTGGGTCGGCAACACCGGTTTCGAGCCACTGGAGTACCGCAACGCCGCTGTCGAGGCGGCAACCGAGGGCGAGGCGATCGTCGACACGCTGACCCTGCCCGATCCGTCGTTGCCGGGGGACTACCCCGTGCTCTATCTCGCCTACGGAAGCGGCGACGACATCCGCCGGGCAGAGTTCGGTCGTGACGCCGACCTCGTCACGGACACGGTGGACGGCCGCCCGTTTCTCGCCTCCTGGAGCGGCGACAGCGGCGAGGAGCGCAAGGAATTCTGGGGCTTCGATCGCGACGAGCTGCCGTTGCAGGGACGCGTCTGGTACCCGGACGGTGAAGGACCGTTTCCGCTCGTGCTCATCGTGCACGGCAACCACAGCATGTACGAGTACTCCGATCCCGGCTATCAGTACCTCGGGGAGCTGCTCGCCAGCCGTGGATACATCCTGGTATCAGTGGACGAGAACTTCATCAACGGCTCGATTCGCACCGAGAACGACGCACGCGGGTGGTTGCTGCTCGAGCACCTCTCCCAGTGGCAACGGTGGAACGACGCTGATCCCGGCTCGAGCAACCCCTTCGAAGGTAAGGTCGACATGAGCCGCATCGGTCTCATCGGCCATTCTCGTGGCGGTGAGGCGGTGGCTGTGGCGGCGGCCTTCAATGGACTGCCGTACTACCCGGACGACGCCACGGTGCCGTTCGACTACGGCTTCGAGATCGGCGCTGTCATGGCCATTGCTCCGGTGATGGGCCAGTATCAGCCGGGCGGCCGCTACACCGACCTGCACGACGTCAACTACTTCGTCATCCACGGCGCCAACGACGGCGACGTGAGCTCCTTCAACGGCGCCGGCCAGTACGAGCACGTGTGGTTCTCGGGAGGTCCCTATCGCTTCAAGTCATCGCTCTATGTCATGGGGGCGAACCACGGGCAGTTCAATCAGGTATGGGGCTCGTGGGACTCGGGCGCGCCGTTCGGCCGCTCGTTGAGCACTCGTTCGCTCATCCCCGAGGAAGACCAACGGAAGATCGCCGAGGTTTATCTCAGCGCCTTTCTCGAGGCGGCGCTGCGCCGCGAGAGTGGATACCTGCCCCTCTTCGCGGATTCGCGCGTTGGCGGCGACTGGCTGCCGGACACCGCCTATCTCGGCGAATTCGACGATTCTCGTTCAACGAAGGTGGCGACGTTCGACGAAGACGTCGACGTCACCACGGCCACCGTCGCAGGCGGCCGGACGTGGGCCGAGAACCTCAACGTGTGGCGCGAGCAACAGGTATCGATGAAATCGCGCACCAAGGAAACTGCCGGCGTCTACCTGGGTTGGGAGATCGAAGACGCCGACGACGAAGCTGACGAGACAGACGGCGACAACGAAGAAGGCGAAGTCCACGAGGCGGAGGGCAACGAGGCGGAAGGCGACGCCGACAGGGCGGTGGGCGACGACGCCGAGGACGATGACTCGGAGCGGGGCGAGAACGAATCCGGTGACGACGACACCGGCTCGGGCGGCCTCGTCCCGCGGTATGTGATCGAGCTTCCAGTGGGGTTCACCGTCGACCCGACGGGGTACCTCTTCTTCTCGCTTGCCGACGCGGACGAAAGCTCCTCGAAACCGGAACACCTGCGGGAGGACAAGAACGAACAGGGAGAACAGAACGCCGAATCGAACGAGCAGGGCGCGGACCCGGAAGAGCAGGCCGAACCCCATAGCACTCAGCAGCACGCCGATCAGCGGTCCGGTGAGCAGCAACAACACCCTCAGCAGCAGCAGGAACAGCAGCAGAACGCCAACAATACAGACAACGAAGACGACGATGAGGATGAGGAGGAGGATGAGCCGCGTGAGCCCATCGACTTCACCGTTCGCTTCGTCGACGTCGACAGGACGATGGCCGAGTTGCCGCTGAGTCGCTTTTCGATGGTGCAGCCCCAGCTCGAGGTGCAACTCCGGAAGGCGTTTCTTGATGAGCCCCGCACCGAATCGGAAGCCGTGTTTCAGAGCTTCTCGTTTCCCCTGGAGTGGTTCCGGGAGGCCAATCCGGAGGTCGATACCTCGCGCCCGGGTCGTCTCGAGCTGGTTTTCGACCGTTCTACAGATGGCGTCGTAATTCTCGATACGGTCGGGTTTCGCCCGCCTCCGGGGTTGTAGAATAGGCTCCTTGTCCACCGAGAGTGTGGGGACTGTGACAGCACAACCTCCCAAGGCAGCCGCGCCTCGAGGCGACGGCGCCGACAGCTTGTATTTGCGGGCGCTGCTCGAGTGCAATCCGCTCGCGATTGTCGTGCTGCGCGCCGACGGCTCGATCTCGGACTGCAACCGTGCTTTCGAGGAGCTCTTCGGCTACACGCGCGAAGAGATCATCGATTCGCGTCTCGACAGGCTCATTGTCCCCGACGAATACAGCGAAGAGGCGACCTCGCTGACCGCGCGGGCCCGCGCCGGGGAGCAGGTCGTGGCCGACGTCCGCCGGCGTCACAAGGACGGACATTTCCTCGACCTGGCGATGCACGGCGTGGAGGTTCGTATGGAAGGCGAGCACGCCGGCGTGTTCGCCATTTACGAGGACATCTCCGAGCGCAAGCGCTCCCAGGCCGAGTTGCGCGCGGCGATGGCGGCCTCGGAGGAAGCGACCGTCGCCAAGTCGGCCTTTCTGGCCAATATGTCGCACGAGATCCGCACGCCGATGAACGCCATCATCGGCATGTCCGAGCTGGCCCTCGAGACCAAACTGGATCCCGAGCAGCGTGAGTACTTACAGACCGTGCGCGACGCCTCCGAGTCGCTCCTGGCCCTGATCGACGGCATCCTCGACTTTTCCAAGATCGAAGCGGGCAAGCTGGTGCTGGAGCCGCTCGAATTCCGGTTGCGGGATTGTGTCGAGAACGCGGTCAAGACGCTCGCCGTTCGAGCACGCGAGAAGAAGCTGGAGATGGTGCTCGATTTTGCCTCCGACGTGCCGGACGCGGTGATCGGCGACGCCGTTCGGTTGCGGCAGATCGTCGTCAACCTCGTCGGCAACGCCATCAAGTTCACGGAGGAGGGCGAAATCGAGCTCAGCGTCGTGCTCGGGTCACAGGTTGAGGAAGGCGTTGCTCTCCAGTTCACCGTGCGGGATACGGGCATCGGGATCGCGGAGGAAAACCTGGAGGCGATCTTCGAGAGCTTTTCGCAAGCTGACGTCTCCACCACCCGAAGGTTCGGCGGGACCGGCCTCGGTCTGGCGATCTCCTCCCAGCTTGCTGATCGGATGGGCGGCCGCATGTGGGTCGACAGTGTCCCGGGAGAGGGCACTGCCTTTCATTTCATCGTGCGTCTGGGCGTGCAGGAAAACCCGGTCGACAGCCCGCGCGATCTTGCTGCTACGGAGCTTGCTGGTGTGCCGGCGCTGATCGTGGACGACAACGCCACCAACCGCCGGATTCTGCTCGAGCTGCTCGAGGGTTGGGGGTTGGCGCCCGTTGCGGCGGAATCGGCGAAAGAAGCCATGACCGAGCTCGGCAAGGCCCACGAGGCCGACTCGCCGTTCGCCGTCGTGATGCTGGATGGGAGCATGCCGGAGGTCGACGGCTTCGAGCTGGCCGAGCGCATCATCAACGATGGCAGGTTCGATGAGCTGGCGTTGATGATGTTGACGTCGGCGGGTATTCCGGGCGACGGGGCCCGCTGCCGTGAGCTCGGGATCGCTTCATACCTGACCAAGCCGGTGCCGCAGACGGATCTTTGGGACGCCCTGTCGACGATCCTCGGCACCGCTGACGCGTCGCGGCCCCGACTGGTCACCCGCCACTCGCTGCGCGAGGCGAGGCGCCCGCTGAGCGTATTGCTCGCAGAGGACAACCCGGTCAACGTCAAGCTCGCCGTCCGCCTGCTGGAGAAGCGCGGCCACAAGGTGGTGGTCGCCGGAACCGGCAGGGAGGCGCTCGATCTGCTCGAAGAGGAAGGGCCCTTCGACGTCGTGCTCATGGACGTGCAGATGCCGGTCATGGACGGGCTCGAGGCGACCGGAATCATCCGCTCGCGCGAGCTCGCCGAGGGGCGTGCGCAACGCCTCATCGGTCGGCAGCGGATCGTCGGTGTCACCGCCCACGCCATGGAAGGCGACATGCAGCGTTGCCTCGACGCCGGGATGGACGGCTATCTCTCGAAGCCGTTCGCGGCCAAGGATCTCTTCGAGCTCATCGAGGAGTGATCGCGGGCGGTTTCGCCGACCGGCTCAGTACTCCGACGGTCGCAGAAGGCGTAGCCAGCCGTTGCGGCCCTCCGACAACGTGATGTCGACGCGCAGCACGGTGCCGTCTTCCTGAACGAAGAGGTCGCCGCCACCACTGCGCTTCAGCCGCATTGCCGGCGCCCGTACGCCGCCGAGGTCCACCATCGTGTGGCCGTCGAAGCGCAACCAGGCCCTCGTCAGGACCCCGCCCTCGGCTCCTCGAGGCTTTCCGGAGGCCGCGAACAGGCTCGGCGCCACCGCGACATACTCCACCTCACCGGCCTCCCGGATGCCGGCGTTCGCGAGGATGAGGGCGTAGAGGCCGGGGTTCTCATAACCCGCCAGGTAGGCGCCCCGAGGGACAGAGACGTCGATGAAGTCGCCCGTCGGGAGGTCCAGGCCGAGATCGCGTAGTCCCATGCGGTAGGGGTTGAGGATGCGGAACTGGTCGACGTCGAACAGAAGCGTCGACTCTTCCCGGCTGCCCGCCACACGGGGATCGTCGCGATCGGCCCCGTACCGCGCGCGGAGGGGGAATCCGTAGCCGTTCACGACGAGACTCATGATGCCGTGGAAGGAGGTCATCGAGGCGCCGCCGAAGAGGGCGCCGCCCCGCGCAATCTGTGTCGCCTCGTGTTCCAGGCGGAATCGAACCCGTCGCGCGCGAAGATCCGGCGCGGCCGAGGGATCCTCGTCCTCGATCGACTCGAGCCGGATGATCCACTGCTCGCTCTCGCCGGGGGCGAGGATGCCGGGCGGGCCCAGCGCGTAGCGCCTTTCCTCGCGCACGCGAAACCCGAAGGCCCTTTCTTCTTCGGCGGCATCCCGCGCTTCCGGCACCTGCACCGGCGCCGGGATGGCCGATCCACCGTACACGACGGGACCGACGAGCAGCACAGGCAGACTGATGGCGACGACGACACTTTGGTGCTTGCGAAGGCCACGCCGTCGACTCATCAGTCGATGGTAACGCTCGAGCTTCGGCTGCGCCCGGCCCGGTCCGTCTATTTGATCAGCAGGATGCGCTGATTCACGGGATAGAGCCACTCCACGCCTCGCTCGGTGACGATGGCGTCGTCCTCGAGCGGAATCCGCACCTTCTTGCCGCCCCACTCGTCGGCGGGCGTGTAGGCAAACAGCTCGATCGAGAAGAGGTTGGTGGGCTTGATCTCGAACTCCAGACGCTTCGGGTTGAACCAGGCGATCGACGGACCGATGCCGTGGCCCAGGTTACCCACCGAATGGCAGCCGATGATGACCTCGGTGTCGGGTGTGTCGGAGGGCCGGTTGAACTCGGCCATCATGGTGAAGCCGGCGGCGGTGATCTCGTCGTTGAGCATCTCCAGCATGTTCGCGGCGGTAGTGCCGGGCTTGATCGTGCGGCGGATGACATCGCGCACGGCCATCCCCTGTTCGAAGGCATGCTGGATTCCGGCCGGCGCCGCCGTTTCGCCCCGGCGCAGCACGTAGGCGATACGTTTGACGTCGGTGTAGAAGTTCATCAGGCCGACGCCCCAGTCGATCATCATCAGGTCGCCCCGTTGGATGATGCGGTCGCTGGAGGTCGCCTCGATGCCGTCGGGCCCGGTGATGTAGACGGACGGCATGTCGAAGGAAGAGCCGAGGCCGCGATCCAGTAGCTGGTCCTGCATCCACCAGGCAACGTCCTCGAGCGTCGTCACACCCGGCGTGATCACCTCGTTGGAGAATGCCCGCTCCGCGATGTTGCGCGAGATCTCGCCGGCCTGGCCGAAGGCGATGATCTCGGTGGCGACGCGGCGCGAGCGGAAGTCGGAGATGAGCTTCTCCGCGGAGACCAGGCGGGAGGCCCAGGGCTCGCCGAGCGTTTCCAACAGAGCTCCGTGCATGGTGTGCGAGAGCCCGTCCGCCGCACCGATGCTCTCCGCCATGTTGACTCCGATTCGCTGCGGGTCACGCTCCGCCACGAACTCGCGAAGGTCGAAGCTGCCGGTGACGATGTCATAGGCGCCGTTTTCCTCCAGCAGGTAGCCGCTGATCCCCAACGCGGCCCGCTCGATGCGAGCCATTCCCCGATCCGTGAAGATGTAGTAGCCGACGCCGCCGACGTAGCCGCGGCCCAGATCCTCGTAGAGCGGATCGTGAAGACCCTCCCGCATGACGGTGATCCACATGTCGATACCGTTCTCGCGCATTACCTCCGGCAGGATGTAGTCGAACTTGTCGCGACGGATCTGCGACATGATCTCCCAGCGGCGCCGTGCCTCCTGCGCGTTCGCCGGGCGGGTGAGGCCGAGGACGGGAAGCACGAGAAGGCCGACGAGCAACATCGCCGTGATCGCGGGTCGTGGCGGGGACGAGAAACGCATCAGAACACCTCCGTATCGGGGCGGAACGGTCAGCGGGTGAGGGCAGGGTGCCACCGCCGGACGCGGATCCGCAACTTCGGAGGCAGCGCCTGAGGTGTGCGCGGGGCGGCCGCGCCGAGTGAGCGGTCGCGAGTAGCGAGGGGGGAGGTAGACGGGAGGGGCGTGATCTCGATACTGCCCTTCGCGTGAAGTGCGGGTATTCGAGCGGCTTCGCCGCGCTTTCTGATCGCAAACACACGCGAGAGGACAGCATCGAGATCACGCCCCTCCCTCAGATCCCCGGTTGCCGCCTCGGACCTGCCACGTCACGCACCCGCCCGGCCGAGACGACTCCCCGTGCCAACCATGGAACGTTGGGGGCGACTCGAAGGGAGAATTCTCCCCCGAGCCGGAAGACGGCGGGAGCCGGCTTTCGGGGGATGCCGAGGCCGCGACATCGTCTCGCTGCCGGTGCCTGAATAGTTACTCCCCGCTTGATCGGCCGGGCGGAGGTGTCGGTGGGCAGCGGGCGTTCAGCGGGTCAGAGAAGTGGGTGCCTGGCGCCAGGTACTCGCGCTCGGCCGCCTATGCTGCCCGCCGACACCTTCGGCGGACGGCGGTAGGTGGCATGGTCATCTCAGGGAGACAGGGTCGTTGGTCCGGGTGCGCTTGGGGGCAGAGCCTCGTCTTGATGGGACCGATGCAGAGGGCGCGCGTAGGGCAGCGATGCCCTTCTCGCGTGTACTGCGCGCCATGAGAATCCGGCGAAGCCGCGCCCTATTCCCCGCGCACCTCACGCGAAAGGGTATCGCTGCCCCTAGCCGCCCGCCTAGCACCCAGCTCCCGTCTACAAACATCCTGTGGACGAAGGATCCCTACCGGCAACCAGCGTCCCGGAGCCAACGAACCAGCCGCCGCTATTCGCGGATGGTCTCCATCGTCTGCTCGGCGGCTTCTCCGGAGGTGACGATGCCGCGCATGTTCAGCTTCATGTCGTTCGGGTTGGTGGCCGCGGCCAAGGCTTCCTCGACCGAAATCAGGCCCTGGCGGTTGAGCCACAGCAGCGACTGGTCGAACGTCTGCATGCCGTACTGCGACACCCCGGCGGCGATGGCGTCTCGGATCTCCACGACGCGGTCCCGATCGCGGATACACTCGCGAATGAACGTCGTGGCGAGCATTACCTCGATCGCCGGAACTCGCCCCTTGCCGTCCTGGTTGCGCACGAGGCGCATCGATACGACCGCCTTCAGCACCTCCGCGAGCTGGGCGCGAATCTGCTCCTGCTGATAGGGCGGAAACACGGCGATGATTCGGTTGATGGTCTCGGGCGCGTCGAGCGTGTGCAGCGTCGACATCACCAGGTGACCGGTCTCCGCCGCGGTCATCGCTGTTTCGATGGTCTCCTTGTCGCGCATCTCACCCACGAGAATGACGTCGGGATCCTGGCGCAGCGCGGCGCGCAGCGCACCGGAGTAGCTGCCGGTGTCCTGGCCGAGCTCGCGCTGGGTGATGATCGACTTTCCGCCGGTGTGCAGGAACTCGATCGGATCCTCGATCGTGACGATGTGCTTGGCCTTGTTGCGATTGACGTGATCGAGCATCGCAGCCAGCGTCGTCGACTTGCCCGACCCCGTGGTTCCCGTGCACAGCACAAGGCCACGCTCTTCCAGGGAGATCTTCTCGATCACGGGCGGCAGGTTGAGGTCGGAGATGGTCTTCGTCTGGCCCGGGATGACGCGCAACACGGCGCCGTGCACGCCCCGCTCGACGAAAACGTTGCAACGGAAACGTCCCAACGCGTACAGCGAGTAGCTGGAGTCGAATTCCTTGATCTCGTCGACGTTGACGTCGTGATCCTCCAGCAGACGGACGGCGAGTTGCCGCGTATCCGCGGCGGTCAGCGGAGTGTGGTCCAGTGGGCGGAGAACACCGTCGATGCGGAGGTACGGCGGCGTGTCGACCTTGAGATGAAGGTCCGAGGCGCCACGGGCAACGGCGTCGCTGAGCAGAGTATCGAGGTCTACGGCCATGTTTTTGGCTTCGCGGTTCGAGGTTGAAGGTGCGCTACCAACAGCTATTTCTGCGCACCCGTGGACACAACAGACCAATCATGAACGGCAACGGATCTTCATACAACCTCAAAACAAAGAGAGCCGCCGAAAACCTCTTATAGCGAGGTCTCCGGCGACTATTTGACCGTCGGTTTTCTGTCGCGCCCGGTGTGTGAGCAGCGTTCGGGTGCCTTGCGCCCGTCGTCCGACGCTCTCCCCCGGGGCGAAAACCCGAGGGAAGGCGGGATCAGCTACCCGCTCACCTCCGCGGTGACGTCGGCGTATACCGGGGTGCGCCAGTTGTGCTTGTCCTCGACCCTGCCTTCGACGTGGGCAAAGTAGGTATCCTGCAGCGCCGCCGTAACGGGGCCGCGGCTGCCGATACCGACCGGAATCTTGTCGATCGAACGGATGGGCGTAATCTCGGCGGCCGTGCCGGTGAAAAAGACCTCATCGGCGATGTACAGGCTCTCGCGCGGGATGTCCTGCTCGACCACGTCGTATCCCAACTCACCGGCGAGGGTCATGACGCATTCGCGCGTGAGTCCGGGGAGAACGGAGGCAGCCAGCGGCGGCGTCATGAGCCTGCCGTTGCGCACCATGAAGAGGTTTTCGCCGCTGCCCTCGGACACGTAGCCTCGGGCGTCGAGCGCAATGCCTTCGGAATAGCCGTTCTCGAGCGCCTCCATCTTGATGAGCTGGGCGTTCATGTAGTTGCCCGCTGCCTTGGCGATTCCGGGCAGCGTGTTGGTCGCCACCCGGTTCCACGACGAGACCATGACGTCGACGCCGTCCTCGATGGCTTCGGCGCCCAGATACTTGCCCCACTCCCACACCGCGATGTACGCCTCAACCGGGCAAGGGAGCGGATTCACGCCCAACGAATGGTAACCGCGGAAAACGATCGGGCGGATGTAGCAAGACTCCATCTCGTTTGCGCGGATGGTCTCCAAGCACGCCTCTTCGAGCGCCTCAGCGCTGTACTCGAGCGGCATTCGATAGATATGAGCCGAATCGTGCAGGCGCTTGATGTGATCGCCGAGGCGGAATACTTCCGACCCTTCCTCTGTCTTGTAACAGCGGATTCCCTCGAACACCGCCGACGCGTAGTGCACCACGTGGGAGCACACGTGAACCTGGGCGTCGTCCCAGGGGATCAGCTCACCGTTGTGCCAAATCTTTGCCGACGGCTTCAGTCCGGACATTCGCACCTCTCCCTGCTTGCCGAAAACGGACGGGTCGGACGGAATTATACCCCGGGGACGATGGTGCCGAGTACCCGCGGGCCGGAGGCGCCGGTGGCGGAGGGTACGTTCGCGGGCCTGCCCGCGAGGGTCTCGTGCGCGAGGAGCGCGAACAGCACCACTTCCTTGGCATCGCCGGGAACCGAAGGCTCGAGGACCTCCGCATCGCGAACGCTGGTCGGCGCGAGGAGAGCCTCGAGGCGACCGCGGAGTGCGCGGTTGTGCAGCCCTCCCCCCGAAACCAGGACCTCGTCGACGGGTTGCCGGATGCTGATGAATCGAGTCACAGCCTCGGCGATGCTGCGCGCCGTCAGCTCCGTGAGGGTGGCCATCATGTCGGGATCGGAGGTCATCGACGCGCCCTCGAGGATGGCCCACGTCTCGGCGCCGAGAAAGTCCATCGTGTCGGCCGATTTCGGCGGCTTGCGAGCGTAGAACGGATGATTGCGCAAACGCTCCAGCAGCGGCGGGCGTACGGCCCCTCCCACGGCGATACTGCCGTCGCGGTCGTAACCGTCCTCAATGCCTCTTGCCCTCGCCACTGCGTCGAGAAGCGCATTGCCCGGGCCGGTATCGAAGGCCACGACGTTGTCGAGACTCCCGCCGGGCGGCAGACCGGTGACGTTGGCGATGCCGCCGATGTTGAGCGCCACCCGGCCGAGTTGCGGATGCACGTACAGGCGATGATCGAGAAGGGGCACGAGCGGGGCGCCCTGCCCGCCCGCCGTCATGTCGCGAGCGCGAAAGCCGGCCACGGTGGTCAAGCCCGTGCGCTCGGCGATCACGGCCGGCTCTCCGATCTGCATGGTGGCGCGCGCAAACGCACCGGCACAGGCCTGGGGCTCCGGGATATGAATGATCGTCTGGCCGTGAGAGCCGATCCCGCTCACCTCTTCGGCCGTAACGCCGGCATGCTCCATCAAGTCGAGGGCAGCGCGGGCAAACGTCTCACCGACGACGACGTTCAACAGCGCCAGTCTCGCGGGGGACGCGGCGGTACCGGCCTCCCGCAGCGCCGCGATGAGCTCGGCGTCGTAAGGGTAGGTGCGAAAAGCGCGCACCTCGAGGGGTTTCGTCATCTCCTCGGGAACGCGCACAAGGGCGGCATCGATGCCGTCCATGGACGTCCCCGAGGACAGACCGATCAGCAACTTGGCGTCGTTTGCTTGTTCCATTTGCCGATGGTAGCGTGGCGCGCCGACAGGTTCTGCCCCATTGTCCCGGTTCCTGCCTTCCGCAGTGCGTTTTCAACGGCTTCAGGCCGCCTCCGGCTCCTCATGGAAAGCCTCGTCATCTGGTTTCAGGAATCCTTCCTTCCCTATGGGGCCTGGGGCATCCTCGTGCTCGCCGCGCTGGACTCGTCGTTCATACCGATGCCCGCGTTCATCGACCTCGCGGTCATGGGCGCGGCGGCGATGTCGCCGCAGAACGCCTTCGGCTACGGAGTGGCGGCGGTGATCGGATCGACCGCCGGCGTCCTGGTGGTCTACGGGCTGGCTCGAAGCGGTCGCTACGCCGCCGGCGGCGAGGGCAAACGCATCGTCTGGGCCGAGGGCTTCCTGCGTAGCCGCGGCACCCTGGCGCTGATGGCGGCCGCACTCATGCCGGCGCCCTTTCCCTTCAAGGTCGTGGTGCTGGCTTCGGGGTACCTGCGCCAGCCTTTGCCGAGCGTCATCGTCGGCGTGGGCGCCGGTCGACTCGTGCGCTTCGGCGCCGAAGCCTTCTTGGCCGCGCGCTACGGTGACCAGATCGCCGCCACCGTTCAGGCCAATGCTCCTCTCGTCGGTCTGATCGCCGCTGCCGTGATCATCGGCGCCGGTCTCGCCTTCTATCGATGGCAGGCGGCGACGGCTGACGGCGGCGGCGAAGCGGGATAGCGTCGCTCGAGCGCCCTGCCCTGCCGGGACCTTGTGCGCCTTGCCGGGACCGCCTGCCTGCGCCCTGCCCCGGGACGTACGCACCCGCCGGGACCGCAAGCACTGCGCCGGGACCGCTTACGACTCGTCCTCGGAATGCCCCCACTTCGCCTTCCACTTGGCGAGTAGGTTGAGGGCTTCGAGCGGCGTCAGCTCTTCGACGCGGCTCGCGCGCAGCTCATCCAGCAAGGGGTGTTCGGAGGCGGTGAACAGGTCCATTTGCGCCACCACCGGAGCACCCTCGTGCCGCGCCCACGCCGGGCCGACATCGGTCGGCGCATCCGTAGCTTCGAGGTTGTGGAGGATCTCCTCGGCACGCTCCACGACGAGCGACGGAAGGCCCGCGAGTCGGCCGACGTGGATGCCGTAGGAGCGATCGGCGGCGCCGGGTTCGACGCGGTGGAGAAACACCACACCCTCTGTCGTATCTTGGACGGCGACGTTGAGATTGCACACGCTGGGCAGCACGCCCTCCAAGCTCGTGAGCTCGTGGTAGTGAGTGGCGAACAAGGCCCGCGGCGCCACCGAGGCCTGCTGGTCGAGGTACTCGACGACGGCCCACGCCAGCGCGAGTCCATCGTAGGTGCTGGTGCCCCTCCCCACCTCGTCAAGGATCACGAGGCTCGCAGGCGTGGCGTTGTGCAGGATGTTGGCGGTTTCCTGCATCTCGACGAGGAACGTCGAGGCACCGCGCGCCAGGTTGTCGCTGGCCCCGACCCGCGTGAAGATGCGATCGACCACGCCGACCCGCGCCGACTCGGCGGGAACGAAGCTTCCCATCTGAGCCATGATCGTGATCAGGGCAACCTGTCGCAGGTAGGTCGACTTGCCGCCCATGTTGGGGCCGGTGAGCAACTGGATGCGCTGAGACGCGTCGTCGAGGTAGGCATCGTTGGGAACGAAGCGCTCTGACGTCTGCAGCTTCTCCACCACCGGGTGCCGGCCTTGCCGGATCTCCAGGACACGGCTCTCGTCCACGACCGGCTCGACGTAACCGTTCAGCGCCGCCACCTCGGCGAGCCCGGCGAGCGCATCGACAGCGGCAATGGCTGCAGCCGTGTGGTGAAGTCTCGCGGCCTGCTCCGCGACGCGGTCTCGCAACTCGACGAACAGCCGAGCCTCGAGCTCGGCGATCTTGTCCTCTGCGTTCAGAACCGTGTCTTCGAACTCCTTCAGCTCCGGCGTGATGAAGCGCTCGGCGTTGGTGAGCGTCTGCCGGCGCGTGAACTCTTCCGGAACCTTGTCCTGGTTGGCCTTCGAAACCTCGATGTAGTAGCCGAAAACCTTGTTGAAGCCGACCTTCAGCGAGCCGATCCCGGTGCGCTCGCGCTCGCGCGCCTGCAGCGCCGCGATGAAGCCCTTGCCCTCGCCCCGGGCGCGTCGCAGGGCGTCGAGCTGATCGTTGAACCCCTCGCGGATAACGGAGCCGTCGGACACGGCGAGCGGCAGATCGTCGGCGAGCTGCTCGGCGAGCGTCGCTGCAACGTCGCCGCAAGGATCGAGCTCGTCGAGAAGCTCGCCGCCGATGGTCGTGGCTTCGAGCGCCTCGACCTGCCGGCGAACGGCGGGCACTTCCTCGAGCGACCCACGCAGTCCACCGAGATCCCGCGGCGTGGCACTCCCCATCGTGACGCGAGTCGTGAGTCGCTCCAGGTCACGCACGTTACCGAGCGCGGCGCGCATCTCCGCGCGAGCGGTGCCGGCGTGAAACAGTGAAGCCACTGTACGTAGACGGTGGTTGACGGCCGCCGGATCCCGCAGGGGACGCAGCAGCCACTTCCGTAGCA
The DNA here is from genome assembly GCA_964430745.1 of uncultured Acidobacteriota bacterium. GTDB lineage: Bacteria > Acidobacteriota > UBA890 > UBA890 > UBA890 > CBDCGW01. Next base: position 13,769 of record CAYSHI010000368.1, read on the forward strand.
TGCGCCCGCCCATGGCGGTGACCGTGGCGTCAATGACGTCAAGCAGCGATCCCTCGGGCGTTCGATCCTGCCAGGACTCGAACAGCTCCAGCGTTCGCCGGGTGGTGGCATCGAGCTGCAAGAACTCGCGGTCGCGATGGCGGCGCAACGACTGGATGTGCTGCAGGGGCGCCTTTTGCGCCTCCACCGCGTAGGCCAGCAACGCGCCGGCGGCGCCGACGGCCTCGTCGCATCCGTCGAGGTCGTAGCCGACCAACGAGGCAACGCCGAAATGCTCGCAGAGGCGCCCGCGCGCGCGGGCGGGATCGAAGTTCCACGCGGCCAGAGGGCTCCAGGTAGCAGCATGCGGGGCGGATGAGTGGCCGTTCTCGCCGCCTAACCAACCGGCCACATCGCCGCCGTCCGGAACACAGATCTCGCGCGGGGCGAGCCGCGCCACTTCTTCGCTCGCGCGACGCCGACGATCGGCGCCGTCGAATTGCGCGGCGATGAACTCACCGGTCGATAACTCGAGGGCCGCCGTGCCGACGCCATCGCCGTCCTCGACGACGGCCACAAGGTAGTTGTTGCGCCGGCTCGCCAGCAAGTTGTCTTCGATCAACGTGCCGGGCGTCATCACGCGTACGACCTCGCGGTCCATCGCGCCCTTGGCCGTCGGATCTCCGACCTGCTCGGCAATCGCCACCTTGTGCCCTGCATCCAGCAGACGGGCGATGTAGGCGTCGGCGGCATGCGCGGGCACGCCGCACATCGGCGCCTCGGAGGGTTTGCCCCGGTTGCGGGCGGTCAGTGTGATCTCCAGCAGAGAGCTGGCGACCTCGGCGTCTTCGAAGAACATCTCGTAGAAATCGCCGAGCCGAAAGAAGACGATAGCGTCCTCGTGCGCCGCCTTGATGCGGTGAAACTGCTGCATCATGGGGGTCTTCGATTCCGCCGCGCACATGGTCGCCAGAGTAGCACGCAGCCTTCGTCTATGATGGAGCTGCACGAGAGGCCACGGCACCGCTCCGAAGGTGTGACCGCCGCGCCCGGGAGCCCACGTGAAGGACGCCGATTTCACCGGATCACGCCAGTCTCTACTCGATGGCGCCGGACTTCGCCGACCGTAACCAGCGCCACTATCGGATGACCGACTCACCTCAGGTAAGCCACCCCGCTCCACGGCGAATCGTCGCCATAGACTGCGCCACGCTGCCGGCAAGCGTTGCCGTGATCGGCACCGACGGCACCGGCTGCGTGGTCGTTCACCGCGACGAACAACGGGCCGATGCCTGGATCGGCCCGGCGATCGAGGCCTGCCTGGACGAGTGCGGCGCCGAACTGGCGACGATTGACGGATTCGCGGCCTGCGTCGGCCCGGGCACCTTCACGGGGATTCGCGTCGGCACAGCCACCGCGCTCGGGCTCGCGGCACCCAACGGGCTTTCCGTCTGCGGCGTGCGCAGCCTCGACGCCCTGGCACTCCTCGGCGCCGATCAGAGCAGCGGCCTCATCGCGGCTTGTATCGACGCCCGGCGCGGGCAGGTGTACGCGGCGATCTATAAGGGCATCGGTGCCACCGACGGGCCGCTTCTCGACCCTGATTGGGGCCCGCGTGTGTGTGACCCGCAGGAGGTTTTGCAGCGCATCAGCGAGCACCAAGAACAGCCGCTGATCATCGGTAGCGGCGCGGCGTGCCTGGCCGCGGCCGACGCGACCCTGGAGGCCTCCTCCGACGCGGCCTTGGACGCCGGCAACGCCGTCTCCGAGGCGAATAACGCCGCGTTGGAGGTCGCCGTGCCGCTCGCCGGGGCGATCGGCCGCCTGGCTCTGCGTGGCTGGCCCAACGAAGGCGACGATCCCCCGAACTGGCCCGCACCTCATCCCGTCTATCTGCGCCCACCGGACGCCCGGCCGCCCCGTAATCCGTTGCTCGAGGCGCGACGCGCTCAAACGTTTGAGCAGCCTTAGCAACGGTGCTAGCATCGATATTGGTCCCAAATTCCAAAAGCTCGCAACCATCGGAGGAGCTCACATGGAGCTGGCCGAACCCGAAGTTCGTGACATCCTGCTCGAGTCAAGCAACGACTTCCGCACCTTGGCGGCACAGCATGCAGAGTTCGAGTCACGACTGGAAGAGCTTACGAGCAAGCCGCTTCCAACCGAGCAGGAGCAGGTTGAAGAGATCGAGATCAAGAAGCAAAAGCTGCGGCTGAAGGACCAGATGGCGGCAATGATTCGCGACTACCGCCGCGAGCAGCTCACCGCCGTCGCCCACTGACACGCGCCCGCGGGATCTCCCGATCAGTGTGCTCGGCGATACCGTCGCGCTGAGCGACGGCGCTCTCGCTGCAGCACCTCAGGGAGTACCACTCACGCACCGGCCGGGTGCGTGCACGATCTATGTCTATCCGCTCGGCGGCTCTCCCGTACGTGCTTCCCTTCGCGGTAGCAGCAGCGATGCTCGGCGCCGCAGGCTACTTCGGCCTCGCATTCGCGGCGGCCATGATTGCCGTCGCGCTCGGGGCCTTTTTTCGCGACCCGCCGCGCCACTCCGACAGCCCGCCGAATTGCGTCCTGTCGCCCGCGGACGGCCGCGTCGTCGCCGTCAGCAGCGACGCCTCAGGGGTGGACATCGCGATCTTTCTATCGGTGTTCAACGTTCACGTCACGCGGGCGCCGATCGACGGCGCACTGATCGAGTGGGAGCGCATCGTGGGCGGCTATGCCATGGCCTTTCGTGGGGCCGCCTCGCACAACGCCCGCCATCGGGTTGTTCTCACGACGGAGCGCGGCAAGGTGGAGCTCTCGCTCATCGCCGGCGCCGTGGCGAGACGCGTGGTTCCGTTCGTCTTTCCGCCCTCGTCGCTGCGCCGGGGGCAGCGCATCGCCCTGATCAAGTTCGGCTCGCGCGCCGAATTGCGCCTACCCCCCGGGCACGCCGCCGTGGTATCCGTAGGAGACCGCGTTCGCGCCGGCGAGACGATCCTTGCCGAAGCCAGCGCGTCGGAGGCCCCCTGATGCGCAAGCGCAAACCCCTGTCCAAGAACCGGCTCAAGCGCGGCATCCCGCTGCTACCGTCGTTGTTCACGGTGGGCAACTTGTTCTGCGGCTACTACAGCGTCATCGCCACTCTTCAGGGCAAGTACGCGCCGGCGGCCCTGGCCATCGGCATCGCGATGGTCGCCGACGGCCTCGACGGACGCATCGCGCGCATGACCAACAGTCAAAGCGCCTTCGGCGAGGCCCTCGATTCTCTCGCGGACGTGCTCACCTTCGGCATGGCGCCGGCGGCCCTCATGTTTTCCTGGGCGCTCACCGATCTCGAGCGGCTCGGCTGGATGACGGCGTTCTTCTTTCTCGCCTGCTCCGCGACACGGCTGGCCCGCTTCAACGTGCAGACCGGCAACCAGGACCACCGCTACTTCGTCGGCTTGCCGGCGCCCCCGGCCGCGGCCATGCTGGCGTCATTGGCCTTCTATTCGCCGGCGCCTGTCAACACCGAGGCGCTATCCTACGGCGTCGTCGCGATGGTCGCCCTGTTGTCGCTTCTGATGATCTCCAAGGTGCGCTACCGCTCGTTCAAGAACATCGACCTGAGTGCTCGAAGGCCCCACCCGCTGGTTGCTCTGGTGGCGGTTGTCTTCGCGCTCATCGCCAACGCTCCGCAGACAGTGCTTCTGCTGATGGCGGCGGTGTACGTCGCGTCCGGACCCGGCGAGCGGCTCTGGACACAGTTTCGACGACGGCGCCACGAGCCGGACCCCGCAACGGTCGTCGACAGCGACATCGAAGCCCCCACTGACGCCGCCGACGAACCACGCTGACCAACGACGAGGTGACCGTGTCGGCAACCGACCCCGATACCGCATTCCCGCGTGTGGCCTTGGTGGGCGCAAACTCCCCGCTCGGCAAGGAGCTCAAAGACCAACTCGCCGCGGCGGGATTCCCCGGGGAGGAGGTGGCACTGTTCGACCTCGAGGAAGTCGCGGGGTTGCTCACCGACTACGACGCGGAAGCTCGTGTTCTGCTGGAAACCGTGGCGGAACAGGTTTTGGATCATGAGCTCATCTGCTTTTGCGGCGATCCGGAAACGGCGCGCGATTACCTCCCTCGACTCCTCGCCGCCGACCGGCGCGGGCTCGACTGCACCGGCGCCTGGATCGGCGCCGAAGACGCGTTTGCCTGGATTCCGGGCGTCAGCCAGCCTCCGAGCATGGCCAACGATCGGGCGGTCGCGTTGCCTGCAGCGGCAGCGCTGCTGTTGGGGGCGGCCGGCGCGGCGCTCGGAGATCTCGCTCGGGGAGCCGCCGCGAACATCTTCGTGCCGGCGACGGAGCTCGGCGACCCGGGGTTACGCGAGCTGTCCGAACAATCCACTGCGGTCATGAACCTGCTCGAGATCGAAACCGATGTCTTCGGACGCCAGATGGCCTTCGACATGTGGCCAATGTCGCGCGCCGCTCCGCAAGGCGCCGAAGCCGTGACAGCGACACTGACCCGGCTCGGCATCGGAGAGCCGGCAACCAATGTCATCGCCGCGCCCGTCTTTCACGGCATGGCGCTGTCGCTCTTCGTTCCCGGGGCAACCGGCGACGAACTCACCGAGATGCTGCGCGATGCGGGCTTCCGCATGTCGGAGAGCATGGAAGAGAACACGGCCGCCGGAGAGTCCGTCTCGCTCGTCGACAGCCCGCTGCGAGTCGTGGGCAAGTCGGGAATTCACGTAACCAACGTTCGCGACGACGGCCGCGGAGCGTGGGTGTGGGCGACGATCGACAACCTTCAGGCGCGCGCCGCCGCCGCGGTGGCCGCCATCCTCACGCTTTCAGGCTGCGACGTCAGCGACGCGCTCCAATAGCGCGGCGGGCCACTTCGCGGACGTAGTCGTCTTCGCTGTCCAGCAGGCCGCGCAGCGCCTCCGTCGCCTCCTCGTCGTCGAATGTGGCCAGCGCCTCGACGGCGTTGCGACGCAGGCGTACTTCGCTCGTTGCGTCGCCCGATACGAGTGCGAGCGGCGCGATCGCCCGCGGATCTGCAAGCAGCGCCAGCGACTGCGCGACGATGCCGCGCACGGCGCTGTCGACGCCATCGTCGCCGAGCTTGACGATGAGCGGCTCGACGGCGGCCCCGTCGCCGAGGTCCGCCAGACCTTGCGCCGCGAGGGTTTGCTTCATCGGGTCGGTTCCCGACAGCCGGGCGAGAAACGCGTCGCGCGCGGCCTCGGTATCGAGCTCTACGAGACTTCGCGCCGCCGCCTCTTGCACGTTGCGAAACGGGTCATCGAGTGCCGCGACCACGCGGTCGACGTCCTCCGGTAAGCCGATGCGAGCGATTGCGTCGATGGACCACTCCCGCACGGTGGCGTCCTGATGCTCGAGGCCACGGCGCCACGCCGGAGCCGCCGCCGGGCTCAGGATGAGCTCTTCCTCGGCCCTGTATCGGGCCGTGGCCGTTCCGAAGCGTTGCGACGCGAGGTCATCGATGATCGACCGCACAACCTGGTCGGTGGGGTCCGAGGAACAGCCCGTCGCGGACAACAAACAGCAGCACGCCGCAAAGAACGATGCGATGGTGGCCGATCGGACCATGGCTCAGGAACCCAGGTAGCGCCCCAGCAGGAGAACGAGAGTACCGGCGGCAAGCGCCGCGAATCCCAGCGCTCGTACCAGCATCGGATCCAACTGCTCAAGCCTACGGAGCGTGCGGAGTGCGCCCTCCGGGTGGAGGAAATAGGGCAAGCCCTCGATGATGAGCGCGAGGCCCATCGCCATCAACAGCAGCTGCCAGTTCATCGGCGGCGATGCTAACACGCGAGGCGTTTTCGAGGCCGACGGCTGCTTGTCCGCCCTTCCCCGGGTTTGGTACGATCCGTCGGTCTCTTCTTCCCGGTCAAAGACCCCCCGATCTTCACCTGCGCGGAGTTTGTCCGTATGTCCAACGTCGTTCTCCTGGGCACCCAATGGGGTGACGAAGGCAAAGGCAAGATCGTCGATTGGCTCACCGAGCACTTCGACATCGTCGCCCGCTACCAGGGCGGCAACAATGCCGGCCACAC
>CAYSHI010000369.1:0-18311 GCA_964430745.1 uncultured Acidobacteriota bacterium
TGCCGGGGGTGGAAGTTCCCTTCGGCGCCTCACCGCACTTCAGAGAGTTCGTCGTCAACTACGACCGCGCCGGCAAATCGGTCAACGAGATCAACCAGGCTCTGGTGCGACGGCAAATCTTCGGCGGCGTGGACCTGTCCGATCAGTTCGCGGACCTCGGCCAGAGTGCGCTCCTCAGCGTGACGGAAATCCACACCAAGGCGGATATCGACCGTCTCGTCGAAGCGATCCGGAAGGAGGTGGTCTGATGGCTACGCGTGATATCAGCCGCGAGCGCACGACGGATGGCCGGCCCAACGTGAGGAGATTCCACCAGGCCAAATGGGACGAGCCGATCATCTTCGAGCTCAGCGTCCCGGGGCAGCGCGGCATCCTCGTGCCGGAGGTCGAAGCGGACCTGCGTGCCGAGGCGGGCGACGTGCTGGCCGGTCTTCCGGAGGGCATGCGCCGCGACGAGCCACCCGCCCTCCCCGAGCTCTCCCAGGTGTCCGTCGTGCGGCATTTTCTGCGACTTTCGCAGGAAACCTTGGGCGCCGATCTCAACGTCGACATCGGCCAGGGGACCTGCACGATGAAGCACAACCCCAAGGTCAACGACCAGCTCGCCGCCTCACCGAAGCTCGCCGACCTGCACCCGCTGCAGGACGATGAGACGGTGCAGGGGATTCTCGAGATCATGTATCGGTTCGAGCAGATCCTGAAGGAGATCTCGGGGCTCGATCGATTCTCCCTGCAGCCCGGGGCAGGCTCGGCGGCGATCTACGCCAATGTCGCGATCATCCGCGCCTACCACGAGGCGCGCGGCGAAGCCGATCAACGCGACGAGATCATCACCACCATTTTCTCGCACCCCTCCAACGCGGCCTGCGCGAAGACCGCCGGTTACAAGGTCATCACGCTCTACCCCGACGTCGACGGTTATCCGGACTTCGATGCGCTGAAGGCGGCGGTCTCCGAGCGAACGGCGGCGCTGCTGATCACCAACCCCGAGGACACCGGTATCTTCAACCCGCGGATCGCGGAGTTTGTCGACCTGGTCCACGAGGCCGGCGGTCTGTGCTCCTACGACCAGGCCAACGCCAACGGCATACTGGGAATCACTCGGGCGCGAGAGGCGAACTTCGACCTCTGCCATTTCAACCTTCACAAGACCTTCTCGACGCCGCACGCGTGCGGTGGACCGGCGGTGGGCGCGACCGGTGTGCGCGAAGAGCTCGCACCGTACCTACCGGTGCCGGTCATCGTCGGCGACGGCGACCGCTTCCGCCTCGACTTCGACCGGCCGCACAGCGTGGGCAAGGTGGGCTCCTTCCACGGAGTGCCGGCGAACGTCGTGCGCGCCTACGCCTGGGTCATGAGCCTGGGCGCCGACGGCCTTCGGGAAGTCGCCGAGATCGCTGTGCTCAACAACAACTACCTGCTCTCGAAGATGCTGGAGATTCCGGGACTCAGCGTTCCCTATGCCGAGGGCAAGCGTCGGATCGAGCAGGTTCGCTATAGCTGGCAGAAACTCACGGAGGAAACCGGCGTGCACTCCGAGGAGCTCGGCATTCGTTGCGCCGACTTCGGCCTCCACTACTGGACCAGCCACCATCCCTTCGTGGTCCCGGAGCCCTGCACGCTCGAGCCGACGGAGTCGTATTCGAAGGACGATCTCGATGAGTATCTCGCCGTGCTCGCTCACGTCGCCGACGAGGCCTACAACGATCCCGAGATCGTCAAGACGGCGCCGCACAACTGCACCGTGCATACGATCGATCACGCCTCGCTCGATGATCCGGCGCAGTGGGCCGTCACCTGGAGGGCCTACCGGAAGAAAGTGGCCCGGAGCGAGGAGTGAATTCCGGCGCCAAGAGGCTCGGCCTGATCGTGAACCCGGTGGCGGGGCTGGGCGGCCGCGTCGGCCTCAAAGGGAGCGATGGCCTCCGGGTGCAGAAGCAGGCCCTCGCTCTGGGTGCGATCCCGCGCGCCATGGACCGTGCCGCCGAAGCTCTCGCGCAGCTTCGGCGAGTCGACGACCTGGAGATCGTCACCTGGTCCGGCCGCATGGGCGAGGACGCCGTCCGCGCCTGTGACCTCAGCCCCGTCGTCGTCGGCTCGGCCGGCCCCGATCTCATCGCGGCGGCCGGCAACTCGGCCGACAACAGCGTGACCCACGACGGCAACACCGAGGGCACGATGGTCCATGACAGCACCGCCGACGACACGCGCGCGGCAGCCGGTAGGATGCGGGATCTCGGCGTCGACCTTCTGCTGTTCGCCGGCGGCGACGGCACAGCGCGGGATATCTGCCTGACGATCGGCGAGGATCTGCCGGCGCTGGGGATCCCCGCCGGCGTGAAGATTCACTCTGCCGTCTACGCCCGCAACCCTCTGAACGCGGGCGAACTGGCGGCGCTGTTTCTCGAGGGTCGCGTCTCGGCGCTGCGCGCCGCGGAGGTGATGGATATCGACGAGGAGGCCGCCCGCGACGGCCGAATCTCGGCGCAACTCCATGGCTATTTGCGGATCCCCTCGCGTACCAGCTTGGTGCAGAGCCTCAAGGCCCCAAGTGGCCCGGGCGAGGAGGCCTCAATGGACGCCATCGCCGCCGCCATCACGGAATCCATGGAGCCGGACACCCTCTACTTGATGGGACCCGGCACAACGATCCGGGCGATCCTCGCGCGCCTCGGATTGCGCAAGACCCTGATCGGCGTGGACGCCGTCGAGAACGGCAAGCTCGTGGCCGAGGACCTCAACGAGACCCGGATCCTGTCGCTCATCGAGGGCCGCCAGGCCAAGGTCGTGGTGACGCCCATCGGCGGGCAGGGGTGCATCTTCGGCCGCGGCAACCAACAGCTCAGCCCCGAGGTTCTCGCCCGCGTCGGTCGCAACGACATCATCGTTGTCGCCACACCGGCGAAGACAAGCTCGCTGGGCGACGGATCCCTCTGGGTCGACACCGGTGACCGCGAGGTCGACGCGATGTTGGCCGGTCATCTACGGGTCGTCACCGGGTACAAGGAAGAGGCGGTCTGCAGGGTCTCTTCGTGATGCGGTATCGGCGGTCAGCAGTGCGGTACGCCCTCCTCTCGGGTATCGTGGACGCTGACTGGCTCCCGATCTGATGTGTACGACATCGGCCGCGGGTGACGGGCGGAGCCGGTTCGACGGGGGAACATGAAGCTGCAGGGCCTGATCTTGGCAGGGCTCGTGCTCACGGCATGCACGACGGCCACACCGGAAAGCGAGTCTCTCGACACGGGGGGCGTCGTGCACCTGGAGGACTACGTCGGTCCCGCCGGGCAAGCGGTGCGCGACGGCCATCCGGATGCGAGACCGAATGCCGCCGAGAGCCGGACCGACGTCCGGACCGTGGCGCGCGGGCCGGCCGTTCGGCGCGTGATCGGAATGCCGGCGACCGAGACCTTGATCTTCCACCTCCCTCTGCCGACCGGGGCTCGCTTCGACTTCGGCATGAGTGTGGTCGACCCGCGGCCGGTGACGTTCCGGGTCGCTGTTTCGGAGGCCGGCAACACGCGCCGCGTCGTCTTCGAGGAGGACCACGACGACCCCGATCTATGGGTGCAGCACTCTGTGGACCTGTCGGCCTACGAGGGCAAGACGGTGGACATCGCTCTCGAGGCGACGTCGCGTACCGCGTCGAACGTCGCGTTGTGGGCAGCACCGACGATCAGCGGTTCCGACCGTGTCGAGAGACCGAATGTGATCCTCTATGTGATCGACGGCGCGGGGGCAGAGTACATGAGCCTCTACGGTTTCAACCTGCGGACGACACCGCACCTCGAGTCGCTTGCCGAGGAGGGCGTTGTCTTCGAGCGCGCGTACAGCAACTCCCGGTGGACCAAGCCGTCGACCTCCTCCTTTCTGACCTCTCTCCACCACAGTGTTCTCGGCGGTTTCGACACCACGGGTGACTTGCTTCCGGAGGCCGCCGTGCCCATGGCGGAGCACTTTCATCGGAGCGGGTACCAAACGGCCCTGCTGACGGGAAATCCGCTCGCCGGCCGGTTGAGCGGCCACGAGCGCGGTGTCGATACGCTGATTGACGCCAGGCGGGGCGCGCTCCTGCTTGCGTCGACGCTCCACGCGGAATACAGGGAATGGCGCGACGCATACCCCGGCACCCCCTACTGGGTCCACTTCCAGACCATCGATGTGCACATGACCGGGCCCGCAGCCCCGCCACCGTTCGCGGGGTTGTACCTCGGCTCCGAAGACCGCCGAAAGCTCGATCAGTGGCGGGAGAGCTTCGGCTTGTGGCCGACGGAAGAAGAGCTGCGGGCGGGCGGGGTAAGCCCCGAGGAGTTCTTTCACGCGGCACAGATGCTTTATGCCGAGCTGATGGCCTATCAGGACCACGAGATCGGTCGTTTCGTGGAACAACTCAAGGCCGACGGCTCGTGGGACAACACCTTGCTGATCATCGCGTCCGACCACGGCCAGCACGAGGCCGGGCTCGTCCACCCCGATCGGCCGACCGATGGGCAGCATACCCACATGCGCCCGGAGCACACCCGAATCCCCCTGATCTTCGTCTGGCCGCGTGGTATCCCGGGAGGTCGGCGGTACGGAGAACCCGTCTCGATGATCGACTTGCTGCCGACGGTGCTCGATCTCGCCGGTCTCCCGCCGGCAGACATGTCGCAGGGACGATCGTTGGCCCCCCTGTTGCGGGGAACCTCGGACGAAGAGAGAGCCCCCGTCTTCTTCGATGAGTTCTACCAGGATCCCGGTAACGGAGAGCTACGAGGCTGGATCGAGGTAATCGACGGTAGATGGGGTGCCTCGTTGGCCATCAATCAGCCGCAGAAGATACCGTGGCGGCGGTTGCCTGCAGGCGCCGGGCGCCGCGGTGAGTATGAAGACGCCGAAACGGCCCGCTCCTCGCCATTGCTGCTGTTCGACATGTGGAACGACCCACGGTTCATGAGCCCGGTCAACGACCTTCATCCTGATGCAGCCGCCGAATACCTCGCTCTCCTCGAGGATCGGTGGGAGTCGCACAAGCAACTCGCGCAGCTGATGCAATCGGGGGCGACGGCCATCTTGACTCCCGAGCAACTCGATACGCTGCGCGCGCTCGGCTACTTGCGCTGAACGGCAGGGCACCGGGGCACCTTTCACCGCGCCCGATCCGGAACGGCGAAGCCTTGCCGCTCGATCCCCGCCTGTTTGAACTCTTGCATGACCGGGCCTACGCTGGGAACAGGTGGGCCGCAAGGCACGACAAGCGTGACGGGCTCGCCGCCGGGTCAGGCCTCGGACATGGAGATCGAGATGACAAGCAGCGACCTTCGGTATCGGCGATACGCGTTCTTCCTGGCGGCGGTGGCCCTGTCACTGGGTCTCGGCCCTGCCGTTTCGATATCCGCCCAGGAGAGCAGCTCCGCCGGAGCGACGAGCGCGCCCATTCCCGAACCCCGTGTCTTCGTCACCCGACATCAGGGCACCTTCAACGGGGTGTCGGTCGACTACCGGGCCACCGCCGGAGAGACATACCTCAAGGACGACGAGGCAAAGCCCAAGGCCAGCTTCTTCACCTTCGCCTACACCGCCGACGTCGACGACCCGGCGGACCGCCCCGTGATGTTCATCTGGAACGGGGGTCCGGGCTCGGCATCGGTCTGGCTGCACATGGGTACGTTCGGACCGCGGCGAGTGGTCGTACCGAGCGACGCAGAGAACGCCGGAGCGCCTCCGTATCCGCTTGTCGACAACCCGCTTGCCCTGCTCGACGTCACCGACCTGGTGTTCATCGACCCGGTCGGCACCGGCTTCAGCCGGCCGCTGGGCGAGCATGAGGGTGCCGAGTTCTGGGGGCTCAACGAGGACGCCAACTCCGTGGCGGAGTTCATCCAGCAGTGGGTCACCGACAACGGTCGCTGGAACTCGCCCAAGTTCCTCGCCGGCGAGAGCTTCGGAACGACGCGCGCGGCGGCCGTCGCCGATGTTCTCGAAGGACGCTCCGGAGTCAGCCTCAACGGCATCATCATGATCTCGCAGGCACTCGATTACACCGGTTCGACGCCGGCCGACGACAACCTCATCGCCTTCGTTACCTATCTGCCGACGATGGCGGCGACTGCCCACTACCACGGCAAGGTCGACCCCGGGGCGAACGACCTCGAGTCGTTTCTGCAGGAGGCTCGTGACTTCGCCGTTGACGAGCTCGCCCCGGCGCTGATGAGAGGTTCGACACTCGACGAGGTCGAGCGTCGGCACATCCGCGATCGGTTGGCGTACTTCACAGGCCTCGATCCCGAGTACATCGAGCGCGCCGACCTGCGGGTCACGGCCACACGCTTCAGCAAGGAGCTACTGCGAGACGAGGGTCTCGCGGTAGGTCGCATCGACGGCCGCTACACCCGCGACGACATCGACGACACTGCCGACAGTCCCGAATCCGATGCCTCGAGCGACGCCATCGGCACCGCGTTTACCGCGGCGCTGAACCACTACATGCGCGAGGATCTCGAGATCCGCATGGACCGGCCCTACAGAACGTCGGGACGCTTCGGCGGCACGTGGAACTGGGGCCCGGGGCCGCGTGGACAATCCTGGGAACCCTCCTACGTGAACGTCGCGCCGCGGCTATCGAACGCTTTGCGACGCAATACGGAGCTCGACGTGCTGGTGGCGTCCGGCTACTACGACTTCGCCACGCCCTTCTTCGATGCCGAATACACCTTCTGGCGCCACGGCATTCAGCCCGAGCGGATCGAGTACACCTACTACGAGGCGGGACACATGATGTACGTGCACGACCCGTCGCTGGAGCAGTTCATGGCCGACGTTCGCGACTTCATCGTCGCGAGGCTCGACGATTGACCCGGCCCTCCCCGTGAACCTCATCCTGCTGTTTCCCGAGGACTTCGTCGCCGGTGCACCGGATCGGGTTCTCCTGCAGGGACGTCGCCTGCTGCACGTGTCGCAGATCCACCGTGCCTCGACCGGTGACGAGCTGCGCGTCGGCGTTGTCGGCGGGCGTATCGGCAAGGGCCGCGTCGTCGCCCTCGAGGACGACCGCCTGGAGATGCAGGTTCGCCTCGAGGACGAGCCGCCGGCGCCGGCCCCGGCTACGCTGGTCCTGGCGCTGCCCCGCCCCCTCATGCTCAAGCGCGTGCTGCATACGGTGACGACCATGGGGGTGAAACGCATCGCGCTCATCGGTGCGCGCCGGGTCGAGCGCAGCTTCTGGGACAGCCGCGCGTTGCGCGACGACGCACTGCGCGAGCAGATGATCCTGGGGCTCGAGCAAGCCTGTGACACCGTGCTCCCCGAGATACGCATGAGCACTCGCTTCAAGCCTTTCGTGGTGGACGAGCTGCCCGCGTGGAGCGCCGGAAGCCTGGGCGTGGTCGCCCATCCGGGCGCAACCGTCGCGTGCCCGCGGCAGGTCGGGCGCCCGGTTACGCTGGCGGTCGGTCCCGAGGGCGGGTTCAACGACTTCGAGATCGAGACCTTCGAGGAGCAAGGCTTCGAGGCGGTGCACCTCGGCGAACGCATCCTGCGCGTCGAAGCAGCCGTGCCGGCTCTCCTCTCGCGGCTCCTCTGAGCGGCACGTACTCCGGGCCGCGGAGTCGCCCAGAACCGACATGCGACAATGGCGCCGATGAAATATCGTCGCGCCTCCATCGAGATCGAATCACCGGAGGAATACGGCTACGACCGTATTCGCTGCAACCTCGCCGAGAGCTCGTTCACGGACGGACGCCTCGGCGCGCTCGGCGGGAACATCGAAGAGCTGGTCCTGCAGTACGGCGACCACCTCGGCAATCCCGAGCTCCGCGGGATCCTCGCCGAGGACGCGAACGTCAGCCCCGGCGACGTGATGCTTACCGTCGGCGCTGCCGGCGCGCTCTTCATTGTCGCCAGCTCATTGCTCGAAGCCGGCGACGAAATCGTCGTCTGTTTTCCCAACTACACGACGAACCTCGAGACCCCACGCGCTATCGGGGCGACGATCCGCAAGCTGGAGCTGCGCTTCGAGGAGGGGTTCCGCATCGACGTGGATGCGCTCGCCGAGATGGTCAGCGATCGCACACGGTTGATCAGCCTGACGACGCCGCACAACCCGACCGGCACGGTGTTGCGCGAGTCGGAGCTGCGACGGGCGGTGGAGATCGCGGAGAGCTGCGGCGCCCGGCTGCTGGTCGACGAGACCTACCGAGGCCTCAGCTACGTGGGCACGCCGCCCCACGCCGCCTCGCTTTCGCCTCGCGCGATCAGCATCTCGTCGCTGTCCAAGACATGGGGACTCCCGGGGCTTCGGCTCGGCTGGATCCTGTGTCGCGACCCGGAGCTGCAAGAGCTGTTTCTCGCCGCCAAGGAGCAGATTCACATCTCGACATCGGTCCTCGACGAGGAGATCGCGTGCCGCTACTTGAGGGACCGCGGCCAACATCTTCAGCGCATCCGGGGCATCGTCGATGAGCGCTTCGCCTGCGTGCGCGCGTTCATGGCGGGACAGTCGGAATTGGAGTGGGTCGCGCCCGAAGGCGGCGTGATCGCGTTTCCGAGGCTGCGGGGCGATATCGACGTGAACCGCTTCTACCAGCTACTCAACGACGAATACGGCACCTTCGTGGGCCCCGGCCACTGGTTCGACATGGATCGGCGCTACATGCGGATCGGCTACGGCTGGCCCGATGCGGACGAGCTGGCTCGCGGCCTCGACAACATCGCCGAGGCGGCCGCTCGAGCAAGTCGCTGAGGTTCGAGCAGGTCGCCAAGTTCACGGACATCACCAAGGCCCCGTTCGCTCCGAATCCAAGAATCGCTGATGGCGTCGGCACGGTAGAGCTCGCCGTACAGCGTGACCCCGTCGTCTCAGACAACCACCCGCGGCAGCAGCGGATTCAGGTGCATGAAGACGTCGTAGATCGAGACCCCGGTCTCGGCCGAGAGCCGGTTGGGGTCGATCTCCGGGACGTCGGGCCCCAGCAGAGTGGCCACGTCGCCCACCGCCACACTCGCATCCGAGCCCACTTCCACAATGGTGTGGCTCGCCGATACGGCGCCGATGACCGGGTATGTCCTCGAACCGATCGAGACACGGCCTCCCTCCACGGCGGTACGTGGATAGCCGTCCGTGTGCCCCACCGGGAGCGTCGCCACCCAGGTGGGCTCGCGCGCCACGTAGTTGCGACCGTAGGACACACTGTCGCCGGCGCGAAGCCGTTCCACCCGTACGACGCGAGCCTTCAGGCGAACGGCGCTGCGCAACGTTGCCGCCTCCCGCTGAAGAGCGGGATCGTTCGGATACCCGCCGTAGAGCGCCATGCCGGGCCGCACCATGTCCAGATGTGCTTCGGGCAACTCGAAAACGGCACTCGACGACGCGGCGTGCCGGGTGCCGAGGTCGAACCCGGCATCGGAGGCTTGCCGCGCCACGGACAGGAATCGGTCGAGTTGTTCCTTGTCGAACTCGGGGTCCTCGGTGAAACCGGTAAAAACACCCCCGATACGGACCATCCCACTGCCCACGACGGACTCGATCCACGGTAACGCGTCTTGAGAGGGGATCCCCATCCGGCTCATGCCGGTGTCCAGGTAGATCTGGGCATCGATAGGCCCGCCCACGGTACGCGCCATGGGCTCGACAAGGTGCAGGGCGTCTCGGGAGTACAGGCAGGGCCGAACACCGAGGCGCGCCAACTCCGGAGCAAGAGACTCGGAGAACAGCGCCATCAGGTAAACCGGCTTGCGGACGCCCGCTTCCTTCAGGGCGATGGCTGCTTCGGCCTTGACGACGGCGAACCCGACGATCTGGGGCATGGGCTCGAGAAGCGCCGCCGCCGTCGTCAGATCGAGGCCGTACGCATTGTTCTTGACGACGGCCAGAATGGGGCGGTTCGCCGTCAGGCGTCGGATCTCCGCAACGTTGGCGGCCAACGCATCCGCCTCGACCTCGATCCATGGATCGAAGCGATCACCCAGCTCCTGTGGGGGGGCTCCGTGCGTCGACGGGACACCGCGACGCCGAGGGCCTTCTTCCGCGGTCGCGGGGCTGCCCGGGAGCACCGCGCCGGCTGCTCCCACGGCGGCCGTTCGTAGAAATGCGCGACGAGTGGGAACCATCTTTGCCTCCCGGCTCGATTAGAGGATCGGTCGTTGCCCGGGATGTTCCGACATTCTCGACATGCGCACCACCGTGCTTCTCGTTCAGCAACGGGAAGCCGCAATCTTGAACAAACCATCTATTTAGTTCACTATATGGTCATGATTAAGCTGAACGTGCATGAAGCCAAGACCCATCTGTCGCGTTACCTCGCCCGACTCGAGGAGGGCGAGGTGATCGTCTTGTGCCGGCGCAACGTGCCCATCGCAGAGATCCGCGGGATCTCGACGCCGAAAGGCGAGCGCCCTGTCGGCCTGGCAAAGGGCGAGTTCGAGGTCCCGGACGAGTTCTTCGCACCACTACCCGACGAGGTGATCGACGGCTTCGAGGGCAGGCGGGAGTGAAACTGCTCCTGGACACGTGTACGTTTCTGTGGCTCGTGACGGAGGACCCGAGTTTGTCTCCGGAGGCGCGCGAACTGATCGTCGATCCCAACAACGACGTCGCACTCAGCGCCGTATCGACGTGGGAGATCGCCATCAAACACGGCCTTGGCCGGCTCCCACTTCCGGACGACCCCGAGCGCTACGTGCCCAGGCTTCGTAAAGACCACGGCGTCGCAGCACTGCCCCTGGATGAAGAGTCGACGCTCTACGTGCGAAGGCTTCCCGCGTTACATCGCGACCCCTTCGACCGGATGCTCATCTGCCAGGCCATCGTGCAGGGCCTCGTCCTGCTGACTCCGGACGGCAACATCACGCAATACCCGGTGCGTACCCTCTGGTAGCTGACGGGAGAGCAAGATGAAACAGACATCGTTGAAGAGACTTCCGCAGATCGTCTTCGCCGCGGCGATAGCTGCTGTGCTCGTAGCTCCGCCTCTGATCTCTCGGGAAGCGGCGGCACAGGAAGCGACACCCGACCCTCTGGCGCCGTTCGACCGGCTCGTCGGCGGTCAGTGGCACCTCGACGGAAGCTACCAGGAGTTCGAGTGGGGTGTCGGGCGGCGGTCGGTCAAGGCGCGAAGCTACTTCGTCGTCGAGGGCGAGCCGAGGCTCGTTTCCGAGGGCGTCTGGTTTTGGCACCCCGGTGAACAGCAGATCAAGGGGATCTTCACCGCGGTCGACATGCCGGTCGACTTCTTCGACTACACGACCCGCTTCGAAGGCGCCACGATGATCAACGATCTCCGCACCTTCGGACCGGCGGGGGAAGAGACCCTCTACCTCGAAACCTGGGAGTTCGTCGACGACGCCCACTTCGTCTGGACCCTCCTGCGCCGCACCCCCGAAGGTTTGCAGGAGGAGATGGGCGGAACCTACACCCGAAAGTAGGCAACTCCTCAGCACCGTTCCTCGCGGCGACCGCGCCGCATTCGTCCGCGCTCGCCTGTTGATGCCCGCGTAGCACTTGGCTGGTAGCTACTACCGACCGCCGCAGCTCGACACCTCCGGGTGGGCCGTCCACGTCTGGAAGCTGTTCCCTTCTGTCGGCAGCTCGACGTCGATCTTGCCGCCCGCCGGCACGTCCGTCCGGGGTGTGGGGCCCAGCTCCTTGGGCGTATCCAGGTGAACCTCTAACCGTACGGCGCACATCGTCGCGGCGGTGGTGTTCTCGACCGTGCCGACGAAGGCGGTGCGCTCGGCGTTGAAGCTCAACACCAGACGAGCGCCGCGGCGCGTGCGGTCCCAGGTTTCGTTGCGAGCGATATAGATGCCTGACTCTTCGCCCTCCTCGCCCTCGCCTTCTTCGCCGTGCTCGCCACCTTCTTCGCCGCCGGCCTCTCGGCCTTCAGCGTGCTCGCCGCCGTTTTCGCCACCCTCTGCGCTCATTGCGCCGGCGTCGGAGGCGCCTTCGACGTCATTGCTCGGCGAACCCGCGCAGGCCGCGACGCCAAAGGACAGGGCCACTGCGATGACGATCGCGAGCCAGTTGTAGGTTGATCGTTTCATTGTCTGAAGCTCCTCGGTCTTGCGGCCGGTCTACCCGCCCGTCTCGATTTCTGATCACATGTGAACTCTACCCGGGGCGTGACTAGATCAGCTCGCCGTTCCAGAGTCGCCGCACGAAGCTTGTAGCGGGCAGGATCTCGATTCCGTCATTCGTCCTCCGCGCTCTCGGCTCTCCACATACGACGAGGCGACGTTCGATGCGAGCGTGGTCCTCGACGAGGCTACGCAATCCTTTGAGATGGTCCCGCGTGATCCTCGAGTTCGACTTCGCTTCGACTGCAAGCTGCAGGTCTCCGAGCACGAAGTCGACCTCGATGCCGCTCGCGAGTCGCCAGTACGAGAGCACCCCGTCGACCTCTCGATAGCTCAGATAGGTGGAGATCTCGTGGAAGACCCAATTCTCGAACGCCTTACCTGCGACCAGTATCCAGAATCGAAGTCTCAGCGGCGCAGCTCGATGAAGCCGGCGGCGGCGAAGTCACCGTCGAAGGCAAAGGCCTCGCGGATCTTCCGTGAACGCATCACCGCGAAGCAGGTGGCATCGACGAAGGAATACTCGCGTTCGTCGTGGCGCCGAAGCCAGCCTAAAGCTTCTTCCTCCTGTTTCGACTCGACCGCGACGACCCGGATGCGCGGGGATTGCTCGAGGGCGTCGAGAAACGCGACCGCGGCACGATGCCCGGCGCGGCGGCGCAGATAGGTCCAGCTCTCGCCGCGCACGTGGTTCGTCGTGATGAGCACCGCGGCATCGTGGGATCGCAACAGTTTCTCGGCCTCGGCGTGGCGCGCGTCTCGGCGGTTCCGCAGCGCGATCCAAAACGAGGTGTCGACAAAGATCATCCGTAGACCACGTCGTCGACCGGCGCCGGGTCGAAGTCGTCGGCGCCGATCATCCGCCCCAGTGGATCGTCATCGAGCGACGGGAGCGGAGCTACGTGCTGACGAACGTACTTGCGAATGAGCGCAGCCTTCGAGGTTCCCTGTTCGACTGCCAGCCGCGCCAGAGCCTCGTCGAGATCTTCGTCGATCATCATTTGGAGTCGTCTCATAGCATAAGCATACATCACTTCTTATATGTATGTGTAACTCTTCTCCAGATCCACGCTCGAGCGCGGTGTCAACCATGGACCCAGCTCCCATAATCATGGGACGGCCGCCAACCGTGGCTCGTCCTACACGCTCAGGAAGAGTCCGGGCGTCGGGTTCTCGATAGTGATCGCGCGGTAGCCGGGGGCGGTCACTCCGACAGCGGTTTCCAGATGCCGATGATGTGCCCTTCGGGAGGCGCGAGCCAGGCGAAGCTCCCTCGGCCCGGTACCTCGATCGGTCCAACGAGCGTTTTGCCGCCCAATTCGGCCGCCTTCGCCAAGGTCGCATCGAGGTCGTCCACTTGCACGTATACGGTGACGTAGGTTCCCCATTCGGGCGCAAGCTCGACAAGGTGTCCCGGGATGGCCTCGTCACCCGCGTCGATCGCGAACCCGGCCTCAGGGCCTCCGATGCTCCAGTCGAAAAGCTCGGAGAAGAACTCACGGGTCTCCGGACCGCTGGTGCAACCTATTTCGAAGTGGACAACGGGATTGCGCGACATGGTTTCCTCCGAACGTCCGGGAATCTGACGATACGCGGCTGAACTCAGACCACAGGAAACCTAACCCGCACCGGGCTGAAATGCCCAAGCGTTCACTCGGCGCGCAGCGCGACCATCGGATCGACCCCGGTGGCTCGGCGCGCCGGGCGGTAGCAGGCCAAGGCGACGACGCCCACCACAAGCGCCGTTACGATGATGAACGTCAAAGGCTCCGTGGGGCTGACCCCGAAAAGGACTTCATCGCCGCCTGACGGATCGAACGTGAGGGCGGGGACGAGCCGGGTCAACCACAACGCGACGGGCAGCCCCAGTGCCAGGCCAACGCCTGCCAGGATGACACCCTCTCCCACCACCAGCTTCACCACACCCGTGCGATCGGCACCCAGCGCCATGCGCACGCCAATCTCGTGGGTGCGACCGGCCACCGAGTACGCCAGCATGGCGTACACACCGACAGCGGCCAGCAGCAGGCTGACCGCGGCGAACGTGGCGCCGATCAAAGTGTAGAAGCGCAAGCCGGCCGTCCACTGGCCCACAACGTCGCCCATCGGCTGGACCTCCGGCACCGGTTGTTCGGGGTCGACCTCCACAATCGCGCCCTGCGCTTGCTGCGCCCACTGCGTCGGCTCCCCCGCGGTCTTCATTACGAACGACATCCGCATCAGGCGTTGCGACTGCCCCGCCCCCCGGCCCACAGTGAGCACCTCACGTGGTTGCTGTGCGACCGGCACGTAGATCACCGGGTGCGGCTCGCTCTGGGGGCTCCATTGCCGCGCGTCGGCCACCACGGCGACGACTTCGCGCGGCCGCTCTCCGGGCGTCGGTTCGCGAAAGATGTGTCCGACGATCGTGATCTGTTGGCCGATCGGATCTTCGCCCGGCCAATACCTCGCGGCCGCGCTCTCGTTGACGGCGACCACCCAGGCCGCTGCCCAGGTGTCCCCGGCGGACAGGGCCCGTCCGCGCAACACAGGAATTCCCATGACGGCGAAGTAGTCGCCGATGACGGCCTTGAACTCGCCACCGCCGTGCGAGGGGGCCTGCTCGTAATCCGCCTGCGACTCCATCGGCCAGGGCGGGAGGTCGATGGGAAGCGGTCGACCTTCGATCCTGAACCTCCGCGAGGCTCTGAAGTGACTCAGCGGCAATGTGCTCGCGCCGCCGGCGGCTTCGACGCCCGGAAGGGAGGTCAGACGGCGCATTGCTTGCCGGTAGAACACGTCGACCTGCGGGCTCACGGCCACCGGCGGATCGCCGGGTTGCGTCGGCTCCTCCGAATAGCGGGACGGCTCGAGCTCGGTCCGCACCTCCAAGACGCGCGATGGGTCGAACCCCAGATCAACGCGCCACAGATTGACCATCGAATGCACCAGCAGCCCACCGCCGGCCAGAAGGACGAGGGTAAACGCGATCTGAGCTACCACCAACAACCGCCCCCCTCGCTGTCGCTGCGGGGCACCTGACACGGCCTTCACGGACGAGCCTCGCAGTGGCACACCGGAGCCGCGCCCCGTGGCCGCGACCGCGGACACGGAGCTGAACAGCAGCGCCGTCAGCATGGAGACGAGGAGGATGTACCCGAGCGCTCGAAGATCGAGACCTGCCTCGCCGAGGCGCGGGAAGGTGGCGGGTACCCCCTCAACTGCCTGGTCCGGGTTCAGCAACTGCAATGATCGAATGCCCCAGACCGACAGGATCGCGCCTGATACCCCCCCGGCCAGTGCCAAGACCGCACTCTCGGCGGCCAACAGGCGTACCACCCGCCAGCGGCTCGCGCCCAGCGCCATCCGCAGGGCGAAGTCGCGGCGGCGTGACACGGATCGGACGAGCAGCAGTCCGGCGGTGTTTGCGCAGGCGACCAGCAGTACGACTCCTGCGGCGCCCCACAGGACAAGCAGCGTCGACCTGGCGTCACGCGCGAAGTACCGCGACATCACCAGGGGCACCACGTTGACGGCCCATTCCTCGTCTCCGACGATCGCATCGCCAACGCCGTCCGCCTCGAGCGCCGCTTGCGCCTGCGCCGGCGTGACACCCGGGGCAAGCCGCGCAACCGTTTCTACACGTACCGTCTCACGGACGCGTCGGTCCGGAACCCAGAACTGAGCGTTGCCTCGCCGCCCTGTGAAGGCGAACCCGGCCGGCATGACGCCCACCAGCGTGCTCTCGACCCCGTCGATCGAGAGCGTCGCACCGAGGGCGCCTCGATCTCCTTGGAAGCGCCGTTGCCAGGCGTCGTGACTGAGAATGGCTACGGGGGCCCCATCCGGCAGGCCTTCTTCCGCGAGGAATTGGCGGCCGAGGATCGGTTCGACGCCGAGGAACCCGAACAGGTCGGTGCCCGCCGCGGCACCTCTGAGGCGCTCGGTTGGATACCCCTCGCTCGCGACCGTGCTCCGGAACCCCACGTGACCGGCCGCGACGCCGTCGAACAGGTCGGTGCGCTGCCGCCATGCACGATGCTCCCGATGCGTCGGCGAGACGGAGGCTCCAGGATCTGTCGGTCTTATCCGCTCCACCCATACGAGCCGGTCGGGCTCCTCGTAGGGCAGCGGTCGCAGCATCACGGCGTCGACGACCGCAAAGATCGTCGCGTTGACGCCGATGCCGAGCGCCAGCGACATGATGACGACGACCGCGAATCCGGGATTGCGGGCAAGCGCACGCGCGCTGTAGCGCACGTCCTGCCGCGTCTGCTCGAACCAGGCGCCGAACCGAGTGTCGCGCACCTCTTCCTTGATGCGCTCGACGTCACCGAACTCGAGGCGCGCGCGACGCCGGGCATCCTCGCGCTCGAGCCCCCGTCGTTGCCAATGATCGGTGCGCTCCTGCAGATGGAACGACAGCTCGTCGGACATGTCGCGCTCGAAGCGACTTCTCCCGAGCAAACCCGCAATCCACAGACCCAAGCGCTTCATCGATCAGGTCTCCCCGAGCTCGGCAACCAGCGCGGTCGCCATGGCGTCCGACAGTCGCTGCCACCTCTTGATCCGGGCCCGCAACCCTCGCCGCCCATCCGCCGTCAGGCTATAGAACTTGGCGCGCCGGTTGTTGCTCGACACGCCCCACTCGGTGACCAGCAGCCCCTCCTGCTCGAGCCGGTAAAGGGCCGGATACAGCGCCCCCTGCTCGACCAGGATCGCCCCCTCGGTCATCTCCTCGATGCGAAGCAGCACCCCGTAACCGTGCGTCGCACCGAGCGAGACGGCCTTCAGTACGAGTGTGTCGAGGGTTCCGGGTAACAGGCCCGCTCGGTTCGTCATGATCTCTCCTAAATAGATTAGGAGGAGAACATAATCGACACTCTCCTAAGCTGTCAAGGAGAGGCGCCGCACTCGGTCGAGTCGCCTGGCGGGCGATGTGGCCGCTCGATCTCGTCGGACAGCGCCAGGATGGTTACGGCCATGCCGAAAGCCGGGAGCAAGTGCCAGGGCCGCATTTGGCAAGCGCACGCCCCCGGGACACAATCGGGGGCGTGCAACGCCAAACACCAGCCGACAGGAATGCCATGATTCGTCGAGCGCTGATCTGTTCTTTCGTGCTGCTCGCGGCGGCGGCACCCGCCCTCGCGCA
This sequence comes from uncultured Acidobacteriota bacterium, assembly GCA_964430745.1. Taxonomy (GTDB): domain Bacteria; phylum Acidobacteriota; class UBA890; order UBA890; family UBA890; genus CBDCGW01. The sequence continues at coordinate 17,183 of CAYSHI010000369.1, forward strand.
GTCCGAGCCCTACAAGGTCTTCGACACTCGCCCGGTCATCACCGAGGGCCCCTACCTCGTGGCAACCGGCGAGACGACGGCGACGATCGTCTGGTTCACCGACACCCCGAGCCACGCGATGGTCCGTTATGGAGCGGGCGGCGAGCTCTCGCAGGTGGCCGAACCGCAGGTCGATGGGTTCGTTCCGGTCGGGACTCGGCATGTGGTTCATCTGACCGACCTGTCGCCGGGCACGAGCTACGACTACGAGGTGGTCGCGACCCGCGTCGTGAAGCTCAACGCGTATTGGCCCGATAAGGGGCTGGACGTGAGCAGCGGGCCCCACCGGTTCACGACCTTCGACCGCGACGCTCCGTCCGTGTCGTTCAGTGCCGTCACCGACACGCACGAGGACGCGCGCCTCATCGGTCGCTTGAACGAGATCGTCGACTGGGAGACGACTGATTTCCTGGTACACCTGGGCGACGCGTTTCACTGGGTCGAGTCCGAAGAGCAGCTTTTCCGCAATTGGCTCCGCCCCACGACGGCGGGCCTGGGGCACACCACGCCGCTGATCTACGCGCGCGGCAACCACGAGCTGCGCGGACCGTTCGCACGACAGTTCGTCGACTACGTCCCCACTCCGGAGGGTCGTTTCTACTACGCGCGCAACGCCGGCCCGGTGCACCTGATGGTGCTGGACACCGGCGAGGACAAGCCGGACGACACCAACGTCTATGCGCACCTGAACCGCACGGCGCCCTACCGCGCCGAAGAGCTCGCCTGGTTCCGCGAGCACGTGACGACGCCCCAGGTGGCCGAGTCACCGTTTCGCGTCATCGCCATGCACGCGCCCAACTGGGGCTGGCTGGCCGACGGGCCCGACGCATGGATGCAAACGGCCAACGACGCCGGCATCGACCTCGTGATCGCCGGGCACCGGCATCGGTTCTCGTACACGCCGCCGGGGCCGGACGTGGAGCACGACTACCACCTGCTGGTCGTCGGCCAGGGCCAGGTCGCACGTGTCGATGCGACCGTCGACGAGCTCGTGATCAACGTTAGCGACACGGAGGGCAACGTCGTGCACTCCGTCCGGATACCGCGAAGGTAATGGATCGGGATCTCGCTGCGCGCGCGCTCGGCGACC
>CAYSHI010000370.1:0-14754 GCA_964430745.1 uncultured Acidobacteriota bacterium
TGGTAGCGGGTGCCCTTCCTCGTTTTCCGCTTTACTATGGACGCCATGCTTCACCTCAGGGGTCGGTCCATGCGGTCTAAATCGCTGCGGCTGTGCGCAGGGGACTTCAGTTTTCTGCGTCGCCGCTGCACTTTCGCTGTAATCGCTGTAATTTTTCGGGAAAACTCACGAAAAGTCAACGATAAAAAGGGGGTGCCTGATAGGCACCCCTAACTCACTGAGAGCAAAGCACTTATTGTCCTAACCCGTAGCAGAAAAAGTACTTGCCCAGGTGGCGGAATTGGCAGACGCGGGGGACTTAAAATCCTCTGACCGCAAGGTCGTCCGAGTTCAAGTCTCGGCCTGGGCACTCAGTACCGGCAAGGCACGGACTAGCGCATCTGCGCCAAGGGCGGTGGTTTCGCGTGATGCCGGCGTGGCGGAGGTTCCGGGCGCGAGGATCTCAGTAGAGAACCGGCCGGGTGGAGGTGGCGCCCATCGGATGACGATCAGGGTTCCCTGCGGGGCCTCAGTACATCCCCTTGCCCCATCGCGGTGATCTTCCCGAACAGGAGAGCCACACAACAGCCGACGATGAGCCACGCCCACAGCCCCAACACCAGCACCACCTGCACGCCCACCTCCAAACCGGACACGTGAATACGAATTAGCAAACTGTAGCATCGCGTAGCCGTCTACGCAAAACTACTTACATGGAACTTTTCAGCGGCTTCACGCGTCCTATCCCTTAGAGGCCGCCAGCGTCCGGACGCAGCCTGCGCACGCAAGCCGGCCGGCGCGCCGCCTCCTCCCCGCGAATCAACTCCCCACCAACACGACTCGGTTGCTCCCCGAGGAGTAGTTGACATGCGGACGTATTCGCGCGCGGCCCTCGCGGCCGCCACCCTGGGGCTGCTGGTCTTGTCGGCCCAAACCGCGGTTGCGGTACCGAAGCCGCCGGCACGCCTCCACGACGCGCGGCTCATCGCGCAGGTCCGAAATTCCTGGGCCGATGCCATCAACACCCTCGACGTGGATCGACTCCTCCGGCTCTATGCGCCCGGGGCTGTTCTGTTTCCCGAGGAGGGGCCGGCGCAACTCGGCGTCGGCGCCATCGGGAGCTGGCACGGGCGCTGGTCGGCACGCGCCGATGTGCACTACGCGATCGAGGTCGGCGCCCTGAGATTCGACGGCAATCGCGCGCTCGAAGAGTGGACGGCAGTCGTCACGATCACGCCGCGGGGCGCCGGCGACATGGAGATCAGCGGCGATCCCTTACAGTTTGGACAGCACGGCGTTCGCGTGTATCGCAAGGACACCTGGGGGCGCTGGCTCATCGATCGCGAAACCTGGTCGCCGGACCACCCGGCCGCGGTCCGTTTCGTCGCATTGGCGCGGCCGGGCTGCACACCGACGATTTGCTGACGGTAGGCGGCGCGCCGGCGACTACCCGACGCCGGGGAGCTCGAGCCTGTCGAGCGGAGTGTCGAACTCGATGCCGACGGCCGTCCGCCGATGCGTCCACATGCCGACGTGCACGACGTAGCCCGTCGCTTCGACAGGCTCGATAAGGCCGTCGGGACGTTGGAACACGACACGGCACTTGGCTCCCGGGGGGGCGGCGACGCCGACGTCCGCAAGAAGCCCGCCGCACCCCACGTTGATGGTGATGCCCCGCATGCGGTTGCCGGGTCGATCGCCGTCGAGGATCTCGAACTCGATCGGCAACGCGGCGTCGTACCGGTCGAATACCCTGCGCTCCGGGTGCGGCTCTGGATGTATCATGTTCGGTCCCCGTGCTTGACGAGGTGCGCCGGCACTCTCGTACGGAAGCATTTTTGGGGCAACGCGGCTTAAAGGCAAGCACCCGGCGGCCCATCAGACCGCCCGAGCGTGTCGATCAATCCGGCCGCGCCGGCCCGGTCTCCACGGCGAGCAACGCGTCGAGCTCGGCTCGGATCTGCTCCATCTTGCGTCCGCCGGCTCCGGTCCAGACGCGGCGGACCCGCCATTGTCGGTCGATCAGCAGCGTCGTGGGCAGGCCCCAGGGCGGCACGAAGCGGTTCCACAGCTCATCGGTACCGGCGACGACGGGGTACTTGATGTCGTACTGCGCGGCGAACGCCCGTAGCGATTCCGCGGTTCCCGACTGGACCGCCACGCCGACGAGCCGAACGCCCTTGGAGCGGTAATCGCGCTGCAACACGTTGTAGTCGTCGATCTCCGCGATGCAGGGGCCGCACCAGGTTGCCCAGAAATCCAGAACGAGGAGATCCCCACGGAGTCCGTCTGCGCTCAGCGACTCGCCGGCGAGGGAAACGACGTCGATATCGGCGGCGAGCGGATACACCACGGGCTCTCCGGTCAACCGGGCTATGTAGGCTGGATTGACCAGCCCGAGGGCGAGCAGCAGCGCGATGCTGACCGTGGCGGACGCCAGAATGAGGGTTGTCGGTCTCATGATCTACACTTTGCACCATCGGGGCCGCGGGTTTCCGCTGGCCCCGCTTTCATGAGACGACCGTGGAGGATCGATTGTCCCTGGCGCTGGCGGTACACGGGGGAGCCTGGAATGTGCCGGACGGCGATGTGGAGGCGCACCGCGAGGGCGTGGCGGAAGCATTGACGGCCGGTTGGGAGCTTCTTGCCGGTGGCGGCGACGCCCTGGATGTCGTCGAGGCGGTAGTACGCATCCTGGAGAACAATCCGACGTTCAATGCGGGCTATGGCGCTCATCTGAATCGAGCCCGCGAGGTAGAGCTCGACGCTTCGATCATGGAGGGCACGGATCTCGAAGCCGGGGCGATTGCCGCCGTGCAACGGGTTCGCCATCCGGTGAGCCTGGCGCGCGGCGTCTTGCGCGACTCTCCGCATGTGTTGCTGGTGGGCCGTGGTGCGCAACAGTTCGCGCGCGACAACGGCGTCAAGCTGTGCCGGAACCGCGATCTGCTCGTCGGCCGCGAGCTCGAGCGCTTCATGCGTGTTCGCGAAGGCGACGACGATCTTGTCGCGCGCGAGTTCGACGACGAACCGCTGGAGGTCGAGTTCAGCACCGTGGGCGCCGTCGCCTGCGACGGCAAAGGCCGTGTCGCCGCGGCGACGTCGACCGGTGGCACGCAGGACAAGGCGCCCGGCCGGGTGGGCGATACGGCGATCATCGGCGCCGGCACCTACGCCGACGATCGCGCCGGCGCGGTGTCCGCCACCGGATGGGGAGAGAGCATCCTGCGTGTGACTTTGGCAAAGGGCGCCACCGACCGCATGGCGCGCGGCATGAGCCCGGGACGCGCGGGCCGGGCGGCGATCGACACACTCGAGCGCGTGCGCGGCAAGGCGGGGTTGATCCTCGTCGACCGGCGGGGGAGGGCCGCCGCCGTTTTCAACACACCGCGCATGGCGCGGGGGCTTGCCACCGGCGCGCGAGGGCTGCTGGTGGGCGTTGACAAGAATCTGAAACGACCGTGAAAGGGTGACGGGATGTCGAAGACGTACGTAGTTACGGCGTGCAATCGTGGACTCGGGCTGGAGTTCGCGCGTCAGCTCTCCGCTCGGGGCGACCGCGTGATTGCCACGGCGCGCGATCCGGAGTCGGCCACTGGGCTCGCCGCGCTCGATGTTCGCGTGGAGCCTCTTGACGTGTCGTCCCCCGAGAGCGTGCAGCGATTCGCCGACGCGCTCGCCGGCGAGCCCGTCGATGTGCTGATCAACAATGCCGGCGTCGGCGTTCATTCGACGCCGTTCGAGAGCCTCGATTTCGACGAGATGACCGAATTTTTCAACATCAACGCCGTCGGCACCGCGCGCGTTACACGGGCCCTGCTTTCCGCACTGCGGGCGGGCGCGGGCAAGAAGATCATCAACATCACCAGCCGCATGGGAAGCATCGGCGACAATACCAGCGGCAGCGCCTATTCCTACCGAGCGAGCAAGGCGGCGCTCAACATGGTTACCCGATCCATGGCGCTCGACCTGAAGCCGGAGGGCTTTGTCTGTCTGGTACTGCACCCGGGATGGGTGCAGACCGACATGGGCGGAGGCTCGGCACCCACCACAACACCCGAGAGCATCTCCGGCATGCTGGGCGTGATCGACGGCGCGGGGTCGGAGGCGAACGGAGAGTTCTTCGATTTCACCGGAGACCGCGTGCCCTGGTAGGACGCCCTCAGCCGCGCCCGGAGTGTCGCGAATCCTTCACGCCGATCACGTAGGCGATCCACGACTCGGTGTTCTCGGCGGTCTCCTGCAGCGTGAAGTTTCCGTCGCCCTCGCCGCTCTCCTCGTCGGCGCCTTCCCAGTGCACCTCCACGGCGTCGAAGCCGGCTTCCGTGAGGACCTCGCGTAGCTCGAGAATCGTCCACAGGCGCCAGTCGTAGGCGAAGGCCCGCTCGATGCGCTCTCCGTCCGGCGTGTCGAAGTGGATGTAGCAGACCATGCGGCTGTTGATGGGGTCGAACTCGTCCTGGTCCCAGACGTAGCTGAAGTCGTCGTGCTCGGTGCTCTCTTCGACGAGTTGCTGCGCCTCGGGCCCGCCGTAGATGTCCAGCAAGAAGAGCCCTTCGTCGCCGAGGTTGGCCCGCGCCGCCTCGAAATAATCGCGTAGCGCCGCGCGGGTTTGCAGGCAGTAGTAGGAGAAATTGAATGCGGCAACGACGTCGACCGGCTCGTGGCGCACATCGAGCACGTCGCCTTCGATAAGGGTCAACCGCCGGCGCTGCTTGGCGCTCAGCGTGGACGCGTTGTTGGCGAGGCCCCAGGCGAGCGGCTGGGGATCGAGGTCGATTCCCCAGGCTCGATTCTTCTTGTGGTCTTTGATCCACTCGCACGACAGATGGGCGGCGGCACAGAAGTCCTCGCGCATGGTGTGCGGAGGGCGGCCGAAACGCGCCGCGAAGACCTCGTTCATGAACTCGATGTCCGCCTCGGGTTCCTGGACAGCGCGCTGGTAAAGGGCGAACTTGTCGACGGAACGCTCTTTCTTCCGGCTCTTCTTCTTCGCCTTCGAGCCTTTCTCGCGGGGGTTGGCGGCCTTCTCGCGAGCGTTGGCGCTCTTCTCGCGGCCCCGTGACTTGGTCTCGCCCTTCGTTTTGTCCTTCCGGTCGCGGGTCGCCATCAGGAGCGCAGCCCTTGCTGGGAGAACCACTCTTCGACAGCGCCGCGCCGCGGCCAATGGACCAGCATCGAGATCACCGAGGCGCCGCCCAGAAAGACCACCCACATGATCTGTCCGGTCAACAGGGAGAGCATCAATCCGACGACAGCGGCGAATTCGCGCATCGCCAGGGCGACCACGACCGACTGCACGTACCGTTGCATGTAGATACCGGCGCGTCGGCCCGGGTCCGTGGCGGCAGCCGTGGCCACAGACGCGGCTCCCGCACGGATCGAGCGCGACAGCAGGTAGCCCGCGAGAATGACGACGAGCTGGGAGGTAGCGATTCCGGCGACTACCGGGAACGGGAGATCCATGATCGGCTCGGGCCCGAGCGCCGGCAACAGCAGCCCGCAGAGGCCGATGTAGAAAAGGACGCTGCCGACGAACGCCATCGAGACGATTCTCAGCGTCGGCAAGCGCTCGTCAATCAAGCTGTCGATTTGTCGTTGGTCCATGTCAGCTCCTTGGCGGATGTATCATACCCGCCGCTATGAATGTCTTCGACAAGCTCATCGGGGCGACGGTGCCGCTGGTGCCGAAGCCGATCACGCGTCGCATCGCCGCGTCCTACATCGCCGGCGAGTCACTCGACGACCAGGTCGCCGCTATCCGCGACATCAACGGCCAAGGGTTCCGCGTCGCGTCGGCCATTCTCGGGGAGTTCGTCACGCAGAAATCCGAGTCCGAGGAGGCGGTCGCGCAATACGAGGAGCTGCTCGCGCGCATCGCCGAGCTCGGCCTCGACTCCAACATCCACGTCAAGCCGACCCACCTGGGGCTGCAGCTCGACAAGGAGTTCTGCTTCCAGAACATACGGCGCCTCCTTGTGGCTGCGGGTGAGCAGAACAACTTCGTTCGCATCGACATGGAGGACTCGCCGACGACCGACGACACTCTGGAGATCTTCTTCCGGCTGCACGAGGAGTTCGACAACGTCGGCTGTGTCATGCAGGCGTCGCTGCGGCGGACTCTCGGCGACGTGCGGCGGTTGGTCGAGGCCAAGGCAAGCGTGCGGCTCTGCAAGGGCATCTACATCGAGCCGCGAGAGGTCGCTTGGCTCGATCGCGAGGTGGTGCGCCGCAACTACGTGCATCTGCTCGAAGAGCTCCTCGCCGGCGGTTGCTACGTCGGTATCGCCACGCACGACGAGCCGCTCGTGTGGGAGGCGTTTCGCATTATCGACGAGCTCGGCCTCGACTCGTCGCGCTACGAGTTCCAAATGCTGCACGGGGTCGATCCCGAGTTGCGGCGAATCATCCAGGCGCGGGGACACCATCTGCGCGTCGCCATTCCGTACGGACCCATGTGGTATCCCTATTCCGTTCGCCGCCTGCGCAAGAATCCGCGCATCGCGCGCTATGTGTTGCAGGCACTCTTGAGGGGTTGAGCGCCGATGAGCGCTGAAGCCGGTTACCTCGCCGTCGTATACGACCATGCCGCCCGCGATCAGGCGGCAGTGGCATTCGAGCTCGCCGACGCCGACCGTTCCGTGGTGCTCACGTACGGCGGGCTGGCCCAGCGCGTGCAGCGACTCGGCGAGGCTATCCGACGCGCCGGATTCGGCGACGGCGATCGCATCGCGGTGTGCATGGAAAACCGGCCGGCGTGGCCGGTGGCCTACCTGGCCGTTTGGTACGCGGGCAGCGTCACCGTGCCGCTGGACCCGGCGCTCGACGAGGAGGTTCTGGCGCGGCTGTTGCTGCATTCCGGCGCGGTCGGATGCGTTACCTCGGCCGGGTTGTCGGCCAAGCTCCGTGCGGCCTGCGCCACTCTGGAGACTCCACCGTTGCTGCTGTCCCCCGATCTTCGAGAGGGGGAGGAAGCGATCTTCGAGCCCTGGGACGGGGTCGACCCTGCTGCTGCGGCACACACCGAGGCCTCGGCGGACGTTCCGAACGGCTCGGGCAACGGGGACGATTCGTGGTCCGGGTCGCGAGCACCAGCGCGTGATGGCTCGGGCGAAGAGGCGGCCGAGATGAACGCCGTCGCGCCGACACCCGGGCCCGACTTCGAGTTGATGGTTTCGTTCGACGCCTTCGTCGATCAGCACGGATCCAAGGCCCCTGATTGGCGTCCGGCGGTTGCCGACGACGAAACCCTCGGCAGCATCATGTACACCTCGGGTACGACCGGCGATCCGAAAGGTGTGATGATTCGCCAGAACGCGGTGCTGGAGAATCTCCGCTCGGGAGTCGAGCGGGTGCGGTTTTCGCCCCGCGACCGCATCCTCGGCATACTGCCGCTGTTTCACGTGCTGCCGCTGATCACCAACTGCCTCGGGCCTCTCTACCTCGGAGCGCGGGTGGTCTTTCTGTACGAGCTCAATGCCGAGGCGATCATGTCGGCTTTCCGCCGCCATGACATCACGGTGTTCGTCTGTGTCCCCGCCTTCTTCTACCGCTTTCACGACAGACTCACCGGCGCCATCGAGCACTCCTCGGGAATCCGCCGGCAGCTCGCCGGCCTGCTACTCGCGGCGTGCCGCTCGGCTCGACGCCGCTTCGGCTGGTCGCTCGGCCCGGTTCTTCTGCGCAAGGCGCACGCTCCGTTCGGTCGCAAGATGCGGCTGTTCATCACCGGCGGCGCCAAGATGAATGCCCAGGTGTACGACGATTTTCTCGATTGGGGCTTCAAGCTCGCGCAAGGCTACGGGTTGACCGAAGCAACGGCGATCATCACCGCCACGCCGCTCGACGAGCTGCGGGGCGACACGGTGGGGAAACCGATCGACGGCGTAACGGTGAAGATCCACCAGCCGGACGAAGACGGCATCGGCGAGGTGTGGGCTACGGGGCCGAGCCTGATGACGGGCTACTACCGCAATCCGGAGGCCACGGACGCTGCTCTCACCGACGGCTGGCTACGCACCGGCGATCTGGGACGACTGCTCGACAACGGGCACTTGCAGATCACCGGCCGTGCCAAGGACGTCATCGTGTTGGCCTCGGGCAAGAACATCTATCCCGATGAGCTCGAGGGCTATTACGGGCAAAGCGAGCTGGTTGACGAGCTGTGCATCATCGGGGTTCCCGACTCCGAAGGGCGAGGGGAGCGCCTGCACGCGATGGTCGTTCCCGACCTCGAAGGGGCGCGGCGTCGCGGGTACGTCAACGTGCGCGAGATGATCAAATGGGATCTCGAAAGCATGGGCGCGAAGGTCCCCGGCCCCCAACGCCTCACCAGTCTCGAGATTCGTGCCGAGCCATTGCCTCGCACGCCGACCCGGAAGCTCAAGCGCTACCTCCTGGTGCAGGAGGTGCAGGCCCGCGCGGACGGCACGACGCCGGACCCCGATCCGGTGGATGGTCCGGGAGCAGACGCGGACCCGGCGGGGGAGCGTGTTCCGGCAACCACGGGATCGCACGCCGCTGACGTCACGCTCCCCGATGGGGCCGAAGAGGTCTGCGCCATCGTCGCACGCTACGCCAAGGTCCCGTCCGTGGGTCCGGAATCGCATCTCGACCTCGATCTGGGGATGGAGTCGCTCGACCGCATCGAGCTGCTGGCGGAGCTGCAGAGGCGCAGGGGCGTGGATCTCGACGACGATGCCGTGGGGCGGGTGCACACCGTCGGAGAGCTGATCGAGGCGCTGGCCGCTGCCGCGCCGGGAACGAGTGCCGCAGAGGGGCAACGGGTGGACCAAGCTATGGCGGAGGCAGGGGCCGACAACTGGTCGCGCGTGCTTGCCGACAGCCCCGAGGACATGCAGCGCTATCTGCGGCGACGACCGCTGACCGAGATGCTCATGTTCCTCGTGTTGCGGGGTGTGCGCGCGGGCTGGACCGTTTCGGCCGGTTTTCGTGCCGTCGGTGTGGAGCGTTTGCCGGACGATGCCCCTTTCATGGTCTGTGCCAATCACGCCAGCTACGTCGATCCGATCGTGTTGTGCATGGCGCTGCCCCGCAAGGCGCTCTCGCGTGTCTTCTTCGTGGGCTACAGCGAGTACTTTGACGGACCCGTCGGCCGCCTGTTCGGACGGCTCTTCCGGAACATCCCCATCGACCCCAATCGCAACCTCGAGCGCGCCATGCAGGCCTCTGCGGAAGGGCTCCGACGCGGCATGGTGCTGGTGATTTTCCCCGAGGGAGCGCGCTCGCTGGACGGCAGCGTGCGCGAGTTTCGCCGCGGCGCCGGCATCCTGGCGCGCCATCTGAACGTGCCGATGGTGCCCGCGGGCATCTGGGGCGCGGGCGAGGTGTGGCCGCGGGAGGGGCGGAAGCAGCTTCACCCGATCGCCGTGGCCTTCGGTGATGCCGTCATCCCCGCGCCGGAGCAGGGCGAGGGCGAGCTTCTCGGGGCTCTCCGCGAAGAGGTGATCGCGCTGGTGGATCGAGCGGCGCCCGACTGATCCGGCGCAGCGGCCCGCGTGCGGCCGATACCTTTGCCCCCGACAATCCTCAGTGTAGAGTGACAACTCACCGCCGAGGGGCGCGGCGCGGTGCGAAAAGGACGGAAAATGTCACACGACTCGTCGACGAGATTTCGCGGCGTGAGGTGGCGCCTGGCTCTCTCGGCCACGGTGGTCACGCTCGCCTCCACAGCCTGTGCGATGGCCGGATTCGGCGGCGCCCTGCAGCTCAACGTCACGGACGAACAGATCCGTCCCCTGAGCATAGAGGTACAGGGTGGGGCGCCGGATGCTCGTCTGATCGAGATCGACAGCAGCGGAGAGGTCGAGCTCGGCAGCGGCACCGCCCGCATCGACCGATATGTGATCCATCGAACCACCTTCGGAGCGGAGCTGGCGGTGGGTTACTTTCTGTGCTCGAAGCCGTGCTCGGACCCGTTGAGCGGGTACCTCGTGGCTTATTCGCCGGACCAGCTGTTCATTCCCGACGGCATGCTGGAGCTTCGCTTCCGTATCGTTTCGGCGGCGGGAAGTCAGGAAGTGGCCCGTTCGATCACTGCCGAGATGTTGCTCGACCTCTGGCAGTCGCCCGCCATCGAGATCGGCCCGAGCAACTAACGGACCCCGACCTGGCGGCGAACGTCGGCCATGGTGCGCCCGGCAATCTCGGAGGCGCGTTTCGCGCCGTCGGCCAGGATGTCGCGGACGTGGTCGTCGGTCAGCGCCTCACGTCGCTCGCGGATGGGTTCGAGCGCCGCGACCAGATGGTCGCGAACCGCCGTCTTGAGATCGCCGTAGCGGATCTCGCCGGCCGCATGCTGGGCGCGAAACTCCTCGATCTTGCCGGCCGGCGCTTCGCTCAGGCGTAACAGCTCGAAGAGATTCGCGACTCCGGGACTCATCGGCGCGCCGGGCTCGCTGCCCGTATCGGTGACCGCCGAGCGGATCTTCTTCCACGCCGACTCCGCGTCCTCGAGGATGCCGACGTAGTGCTTCTCTCCCAGACTCTTGCTCATCTTCTGGCTGGGGTCGGCGAGCGACATCACGCGCTTGGCCTCGGTGAGCTGCGCCTCGACCTCGGGAAAGTACTCTTCGCCGACCAGCGTGTTGAAGCGACGCCCGATGCGGCGGGCCAGTTCCAGGTGCTGCACCTGGTCCTCGCCGACAGGCACCTTCCCGGCCCGGTACAGCAGGATGTCCGCGGCCTGCAATACGGGATAGGTGAAAAGCCCGACGCTGATGTAGTCGGAGCGGTCGGCCTTGTCCTTGAACTGGGTCATCCGTTGCAGATCGCCGTAGGAGGCGATGCAGGAGAAGATCCAGGCGAGCTCGGTGTGCTCGGGCACGTGCGACTGAACGAAGAGAATCGAGCGCTCCGGATCGATGCCGCAGGCGATGAGATCGCCCGCCATGCGCACCGACAGCGTCGCGATGGACTCGTGCTCCGGGTCCTGGAACTTGTCGGACTCACGGCCCGTGCGGCCGGTAATGGCGTGGTAGTCCACGACGCAGTAGATGCAGTCGTGGTCATCCTGCATGCGCACCCAGTTCTGGACGGCGCCGTAGTAGTTCCCCAGGTGAAGCTCACCGCTGGGTTGGACGCCGGAGAAGACGCGTTCTTTGGCCATGCGAGCTGACGGTTTCTCGTGCAGTTGCTGGTTGACGGGACGGGGCGGTTGATCAGGCGAGAGCGTCGATGACGGCCGCGCAACGCGCGAGCCCGGCTTCCAGTCGCGAGGTCTCCGGGCCGAAACCGAGGCGCGTGTAGCCCGGCATGTCGAAGTGCTCGCCGGGAACGATAAGGCAATCGGCGTCGACACGCAGCCTCTCGGCCAGCGCGAGCCCGTCGATCGGCAGGTTGAAACGCGCGTAGACGATGGCGCCCGCGCGCGGCGGCTGCCAGTCGAACACACCGCCTCTGGCCGTCAGCCATTCCTCCAGCACGGGCAGGTTGGTGTTGAGGATCGATCGGGTGCGCTCGCGCAGCTTCTGCCGCACGTCGGGTCGCAGCGCCTCCTGCGCAAGACGGTCGCTGAGTGCGCCCATCGAGATCGTCGTGTAATCCTTGCGCGCCCAGATGTCCTCCACCATTTCCGGTGGCACCACGCTCCAGCCGACCCGGAGTCCCGGCAATCCGTATGCCTTGGAGAGCCCGGAGGTGATCATCACGCGGTCATAGCGACCCCAGAACGTCGGGCTCTCGACCCCGTCGAGCTCGGCGCCGCGATAGATCTCATCGGCGACGACCCAGGCGCCCACGCGCTCCGCTGCGGCGACGACGCGGTCCATCGTGGCCTCCGGCATGATCGAGCCGGTGGGGTTGTTGGGGTTGGTCACGAGAATGAGCTTGGTCTTCTCGTTGACCAGATCCGCGAGCTCGTCGGCGTCGGGCTGCCAACCGGCGTCCTCGCGCAGCGACCAAGGCCGCGCGACGCCTCCCCAGTTGGTCGCCATGCCGGGAAGTTGCATGTAGTTGGGCGCGGTGTAGACGATCTCGTCGCCTTCGCCGCAGAGCTTCCAGCAGAGAACGAAGTTGGCTTCGGCGCCACCGTTGGTGCCGACCACGTTGGCCTCACTCGCACCGTCGTACATCGATGCGATGCCGGCCCGTAGGGCTGTCGAGCCCTTCGAGGGGATGTATTCCAGCAACGTGCCGAGGATTTCTTCGAGGTCAAGCTCCGCCAGCTCCACGAGCTCGCGCAGCGACAGAGGCTCGACGCCGCTTTCCGAGAGGTTGAACCGCACGTCGTGCTCGTAGGTGGACTGCCAGCGCTCCATCGCGAACGGTCGAAAAGTCATTTCCTACCTTGCCCGGCGCGCGCCCGCGCCGGTTATGCGCGGTCGAACGCCGTTCGATAGACAAAGGGATTCCGGTGGGGTGGGCGGTGGGTGGCTCCCGGAATCCCTCGGGCGGGGGGTCGGGTGTGGGGGGCTGACCCCGCCCGCCCGGAAAGGTCGTTACGGACGGTAAAATGATAGGATTCTTCGGGTCAGGCCGCAAGGGCCCTGGGGCGAACAGCTCCCACCCTTGCGCGATTCTGCACCAACGGCACTAAACCCTTATTCCATCCACGCTTGTGCGCGATCGCCTCGTCCATCCATTCCGCGTCTTCACGCTCGATAAGGCAAATGGGGCCGTCCCCGAGGTGGCCCGGCTGACATCGAGGGTCCAGGAGCGCCTCGATGACCTGCGGCAGGCCTACGACGAGGCGGACCCTCAGGCAAGCCGAGACCTCGAAGCGGAGACGCGTGATCTGTTGAGCTCGTGGCAAGGGTCGATTCTCGCCATCGGCGCGGAGCCCAAGGGGATCTTCACGGTGGACTTTCGGTCTCCGGACCCCAACGTTCTCTGGTGCTGGACCGTTAACGAGCCCGAAATCACGCACCGACACTTCACCTGGGAATCCTTCAAAGATCGAGTCGATATCGGAGACGGCAGGCGCGCATGGCCGGGCAGCAACTGAGCGCCGTGCACGCCGGCGGGGTGAGAGCAGGTGTGTGGAGTGGCTTGCTGGCGACCTTCGTGGCCACCGTGGCGGGTTACTGGTTTCCCGCCGTCGGGTTGCCGGCCCTCGATCTCCCCGCCCTCAACGGCGCCCTCGTCGTCGCCGACGAAGCTTCGGCAACGTTCGCGTGGAGCGTCGGGGTGTTGCAGTTATTCGGAGGCGGCGTGGTCATGGCGCTGCTTTACGCTTTCTGGGTGCAGATGCACCTTCCCGGTCCCGGTTGGCTCCGCGGCATGATCTGGGGCGGTGTGCTGGCAGTGGTCGTCGGGCTGACCGTCTTTCCGTTGCTGTACCGGGGCGGGTTGTTCGGGAGCGCCTGGGACGGGCGCACGGTGGTCGCGGTCATCGTCTGGCACCTGCTCTGGGGCGCCGCGCTCGGCGTCGCGTATCACAAACGCTGGGAGCACTGACCCGCGAGGCGCTCGAAGCGGGGAGCGTGAGCACGCACTCGTTCACGTGCGCTGCAACTCGAGGAATGGGCGGAGCCTTTCTTGCGGCTCAGACGCCGATAATCTGCGCCATGATGGAGCGTTTTTGCGGTCCGTCGAGATCGGCGAAGATAATGCTCTGCCACTGGCCGAGCGCCAGCTTGCCATTCTCGATGGGGACGACGACGTTGTGCGAAAGCACGGCGGATCGCAAATGCGAGGTGGCGTTGCTGCGAACGCAGTCGCTGTGCTCCGGGTCGTTGTGCCAGAAGTAGTCCTTGTCGTCGACGATGTCCTCTAGAAAGGACCTCATGTCGTCCAGCAAGGCGTCCTGCCACTCGTTGATCATGATGGCTGTGGTGGTGTGCAGGGAGTGCAGGTACAACATGCCCTCTTTCACCATCGAGCCGTTGAACAACTCGCGGACCCTCTGCGTGAGGTCAACCAGGTCCAGGCGCTCGCTACTTTCAACTTCGAACTTGTGACTTTCGACCTTCATAATATCGGGGTTGCCCACGTGAGATCGGACCAAAATCGGTTGCCTGGACCGTTTTCATCGTAGTGCAGGTAGGGGTCGATTGCAACCGCTGTGACGGGCCTCAACCGCGGGCTGAGGCCCGTCACATCACCACGCCTTGCGCCGAGCGTGGCGAGGCGGAACCAGGGGTTGCCTCACACGCTATTTTGACCCACCGCCCCGCGGTTTCGCAGCTCTCACCGCGCGGCGAGCGCCGCCTCCAGACCTCGCGGGGCCGGAGGGCCGAGCGCTCGGAGCGCGGCCCATCGAAGGGGCGCTACGAACAGACGACGGAGCCCGGACGGCTCCGGATGGTCGGGACGAGCCCGACGGACGCACCGAGCCTGATCGCCGGACGGCGCCCGACGGGCGAACTGAACCCGACGGACGAGCTGAGCCTGACGGGCGGACCGAGCCCGAGGGTCGAACGGAGCCGGATGGGCGACGAGCCGTGCTTGGTGCCCGAACCGAGCCCGACGGCCGAACGCTCGTGGGTCGGCGCACCGAGCCGGACGGTCGTGTGCCCACCGAGGGCCGGGTCGACCGGGACGGTTGCACCGAGCCGCGCGGGCGGGCGGTGGGCGCGCTGCGCGTCTGAGGTCGGGAGCTCGCGGGCCGGCTGGACCTCACGGCGGGCGACTGCGACGATCGCGTCGTCGATCGCACGGCCCCCGAAGAACGGGGCGCGGTCGTCGGCCGAGGCGTTGATCTCGGATAAGGAGTGCGCGCGGTCGGGTAGCGTGTGGTCCCCGTGGCCGATCGCGCCGCGGGAGCACCGGTGTTCGGACGGAGCGCGCGAGTGCCCTGGCCCGTGGTTGCGCGGG
>CAYSHI010000371.1:0-13691 GCA_964430745.1 uncultured Acidobacteriota bacterium
GGGGCGATTCCTTTGTCGCGGCTCCTCGACGATGTATGAACATCGCCGTCGTCGCCTCTCCGCGGACTCGCCCCGTCGCGCTCGCTACAAGTGTCAAGCCATGTTGGAGACAGCACACTAGGAGCATAGCGAGTGGAGGAGGGATCCGGAACCTCGTTCGCTCTGCGTAGCTTGACCCCCGCGTTGCCATCTCCGGCAGAGGTTCGACCCGCCGCTTTGTCGGAGCGAACACGCCGTGCTACCGTTGGCGAAAGTTTCCACACGCGGGAGGCCGTTCGGCGCACCGCTCTACGGCTCAAAGCCGCCGCCCTCGAGGCACACGCCCCAGCGTCGCGCGAAAGTTCGATCCTCGCATTCCGACTGGCTGTCGAACGCGCACAGACGCAGGCGTCACGCCCAGGACCCGATCGGCCCGCGTATCACCGACCAATTCATTTAGATGACTGAAGAAACATCGAACACAGCACCTGCAGTTACACCCACTTTCAATCCCTCCGATACCGACGCCCTGGTGGCCTTTCTCGAAAAGGCTCCCGGGCCCGTCGATCTCGACACTCTGGCCGCCGGAGTCGGCGCCCAGGATGGTGAACGCGAAGCGCTCGAGTCGTCGTTGAGCTCGCTCGCCGGCCGCGGCTCGATCATCGAGACGCGCGACGGTCGCTTCGGGTCACCCACTCGGATGAACCTCGTGGTTGGTCGCCTGACCTGCCACGAGAAGGGCTTCGGCTTTGTCATCCCGCGCGATCCGTCGCAGGAGGACCTCTACATCCCGCGCCGCAAGCTCGGCGACGCGCTGCACGGCGACCAGGTCGTCGCCCGGTGCGAGTCGACGCGCCGCCATCGCACCGAAGGGCGCATTATCCGCGTGCTCGAGCGTGCCCGCACTCAGGTGGTCGGCAAGTTCGAGCCGGGCACCCGCTTCGGCTACGTGGTGCCGCTGGACACACGCATCGGCTACGAAGTGTACGTTGCCGCCGCCGACACCGGCGAAGCCAAGCCGGGCCAGCTCGTCACCGCCGAGATCACCAAGTACCCGGAGGGCAAGGGGCGACGCAGTCCCGAAGGTCGCATCGTCGAGGTTCTCGGCGAGCTCGAAGACCCGAAGCTCGACGTCGAGGTGATCATCCGCGAGTTCGGCCTGCCGCACGAGTTTCCCGCCGAAGTACTGGCGGAGGCCGACCAGATGGGAACCGAGATCACCGAAGAAGACATCGAAGGCCGCGAGGACTTTCGCGCCCTGCCGATCGTCACCATCGACGGCGAGAACGCCAAGGACTTCGACGACGCCATCCACGTCGAGAAGCTCAGCAACGGCAACTTTAAGCTGGCCGTGCACATTGCCGACGTGTCCGCCTATGTGCCGGTGGGCTCCGCTATCGACCAGGAGGCGCAACTCCGCGCCACGTCCGTGTACTTCCCTGATCGTGTCGTGCCGATGCTGCCCGAGAAGCTCTCCAACGAGCTGTGCTCGCTCAAGCCCGGCGTCGACCGGCTCGTGCAGTCGGTCATCATCGAGATCGACTCGAACGGCCGCACGGTGAACTACGAGCTGTACGACGGCGTCATTCGCTCCGCCGAGCGCATGACGTACAACACGGTGGCGGCGCTGCTGGACGGCACCGACGAGGAGTTGGCAAAGAAGTACGCCGACCACGTCGATCACTTCAAGCTCATGTCCGAGCTCTGCGACGTCCTGCGCAAGTACCGAGCGCGGCGCGGCAGCATCGACTTCGACCTGCCCGAGCCGCAGATGCGCATCAACATGCTCGGCGAGGTCGAGGACATCTTCCGTTCCGAGCGCAATCAGGCGCACCGGCTCATCGAAGAGTTCATGATCCGCTGCAACGAGGTGGTGGCGTCGCACACGGTCTGGGAAGACGTCGACTCGGTGTACCGCGTCCACGAGGGGCCGGACGCCGAGAAGGTCGAGCAGTTCCGCGAGTTCATCGGTGGCCTCGGCTTGCATCTGGGCGGGGGCAAGAAGACCTCTTCGGCGGATTTCCAGCGGCTCGTCGAGCATCTCGAGGGCCAGCCGGGCGAGCGCACGATCATCTACCTGATGCTGCGCTCCATGAAGCAGGCTCGCTACCAGCCCGAGAACAACGGTCACTTCGGTCTGGCGTCGCCGCGCTACACGCATTTCACGTCGCCGATTCGACGCTACCCCGATCTCATCGTGCACCGCTTGATGAAGGTCGATCGCGAGGCCACAACGCAGGAGGCGTTCGACGTCGAGGCATTCCGGGGTCGCCTTGACGCCCTCTCGACCGACTGCTCGGAGCGCGAGCGTACGGCCGAAGGGGCCGAGCGCCGCTACGTCGACTGGAAGACGGTGCAGTTCATGGCCGACAAGCAGGGCGACAGCTTCGAGGCGTTCATCACCGGGGTACATGCGTACGGCTTCTTCGTCGAGCTGGAAGGCTTCTTTGTCGAGGGCCTTGTGCACATCTCGTCGCTCGACGACGACTACTACCAGTACGAAGAACGCAAGCACACGCTCCGTGGGCAGACCAGCGGCCGCACGCTGACGCTCGGGAACCGGGTCAAGGTGCAGCTTGCGCGGGTCGACAAGGACCGCCGCCGGCTCGACTTCCAGCTCGAGGAAGGGCCGCTGGAGACCGGCATCACCCCGCTTGCGAAGGCCGAAAAAGCAGAAAAGCGCGACGATGACGGCAAGGGGCGGCGGCGCAAGCGCCGGCGCCGTGGCCGCAAGGGTGGCGAGGCCGCCAAGGGTGGCGACGCCGCCGAGGGTGGCCAGGCTGCAGAGGCCGCCGATCGGGGAGAAAAGAGCGGCTCCGGAGACGACAAGACCGCCAAGAGCCGTGACGACAAGTCCGCGGACGAGAAGTCGGGCCGCCGCCGCCGCCGTGGTACACGAGGACGCGGGCGCGGGCGATCCGCCGCCGAGGGCGGCGAGGACAGCAGCGATACTGCCGCCAAGCGCACCCGCCGCCGGTCTTCGAGCGCCAAGTCGAAGGACGAGGAAGCCGGATCGGACCGGGGCAAGTCCCGAGCCGCCTCCGGCAGGTCCGGTGGGCGCCGCACCGAAGGCAAGAAGACGGCTTCGCGTTCGCGATCCGAGGGCAAGGATGCTTCGAGCTCCCGTTCCGAGGGCAGGGGCTCATCGCGCACCCGTACCGAGAGCAAGGACGCATCGCGTTCCGGCTCCGCAGGCAAGGACGCATCGCGTTCCGGCTCGGGGGGTAGGCGATCTTCTTCGCGACCCGAAGCGGACCGCGCTACAGCGGCCGGTTCGGCACCCGGCAAGGATACGAGCGGATCACCCGCGGAAGGGGCCCAGCCGCCCAAGGACAAGCCGCGCCCGAAGGTGAATCCCTATCTGACCGATCTGTAGGTTCCATGCCGAGCCCGGACCGATTCGAGACCGTCATCGGCCTCGAGATCCATGTGCAACTGCAGACGGCGACGAAGCTGTTCTGCGGGTGCGCTAACGCCTTCGGCGGCGAGCCCAACAGTCGCACCTGTCCGGTTTGTCTGGGGATGCCGGGTGCGTTGCCGGTGCTGAACGGCAAGGCCGTCGACTACGCGGTGAGGGCGGCGCTTGCCCTCGGCTGCGAGATCAACCCGCGTAGTCGGTTCGCGCGCAAGAACTACTTCTACCCGGATCTGCCGAAGGGCTACCAGATCTCGCAGTTCGACCAGCCCCTGGCGGGCACGGGGACGTTCGCGTTCGATCTCGACGGGGAGCCGACGTCCGTGCGTTTGACGCGGACTCACCTCGAAGAGGACGCCGGCAAGTCGATCCACGAAGGCATGCCGCAGTCGGCCACATCGAGCTACGTCGATCTGAACCGCTGCGGCGTACCGCTCATCGAGATCGTTACCGAGCCCGACATGCGATCGCCCGAGGAGGCCAACGCCTTCCTCACGGCGTTGCGCCGCACGTTGCTGTACCTCGGTGTGACCGACGCCAACATGGGCGAGGGCAGCCTGCGCTGTGACGCCAACATCTCGTTGCGCGAGCGCGGCGCCGAGGAGCTCAACCCGAAGACGGAGTTGAAGAACCTCAATTCGTTTCGCTTTCTCCGCCGGGCGCTGCGCTACGAGATCGAGCGGCAGGGCGCGCTGCTGGAGGCCGGCGAGGTGCCGCAGCAGGCGACGCGCCTGTACGACGAGCACAGCGGCGAAACCGAGCCCATGCGGGAAAAGGAAGAAGCCCACGATTACCGTTACTTTCCCGAGCCCGACCTTGTGCCGATCGTGCTCGACGAGCAACGCGTGGCCTCCAGCGCCGCCGCTCTTCCGGAATTGCCGTCGGCGCGGCGCGACCGGCTGGTGCAGGAGTTCGGCCTCGCGTCCGCCGACGCCGCGGCGCTCGTGGAGGAGCGCCCGCGGGCGGAGTATTTCGAGGCCCTCGTGGCGGCGGGCGCCTCCGCCGCCGAGGCCAACAACTGGGTGCGCAACGAGATCGGCCGCTGGCTCAACGACAACAGCGGGGAGATCTCAGTCTTTCCGGTGGCGCCGGGCGTGCTCGCCGAGTTGGTGGTTGCCGTTCGCGAGGGCGTTGTCCCGAACGCCGTCGCGGGGCAAGTATTGGACCGCATGGCCGAGACGGGGAGCGCCGCGGCCGATATCATCGCCGAAGAAGGTCTCGAGCAGATCTCGGGGAGCGACGAGTTGGCACCGGTCGTCGACGAGGTGCTCGAGGCTCATCCTGAAGAGGTCGAGGCCTTTCGCGGTGGGCGCGAGCAGGTGTTCGGCTTCCTGATGGGGCAGGTGATGCGGGCGACGCGAGGAAAAGGCAATCCCGAGATGGTCCGCCGCCTGCTGCGACAACGGCTCGACGGATGATCCGCTGCTTTCATGTCACCAAGCGATACGGCGCGATCACGGCGTTGCGCGACATCAGCGTGCACATCAAGGAAGGCGAGTTCGTTTTCCTCACCGGGCAGAGCGGCGCCGGCAAGACGACGCTGATGCGCCTGCTGTACCGGGCCGAGCTGCCCACCAGCGGCCAGCTCATCGTCGCCGGCCGCAACCTGGCGACCATGGCGCGCCGCCACGTGCCGCGCTTTCGCCGCCGCCTCGGGCTCGTGTTTCAGGACTTCAAGCTCATCGAGGACCGCTCGGTGTTCGAAAACGTCGCCCTGGTGGGCCGGGTCGTCGGGCTGTCGTTCACCGAGAGCCAGCGCCGCGCCAACGAGCTGCTCCGCCTGGTCGGCGTCGACGGACGCGCCCAGCTCGAGCCCGCGCAGATCTCCGGTGGCGAACAGCAACGCGTCTCGATCGCTCGCGCCCTGATGACGGCGCCGCAGCTTCTGCTTGCCGACGAGCCCACCGGCAACCTCGACCCCGACCGCGCCATCGAGATCATGCGCATCTTTCGCGCCATCAACCGGCGCGGCACGACCGTTCTCGTGGCCACCCACGACCCTGACCTGATCGCCGCCATGCGCCGTCGCACATTGATCCTCGAGGCCGGCCTCATGCGCACGCTCACGGCCGAGCGCAAGGCTTCGTAAGCGTGCGTCCGGATCGCTACCTTCGGCTGTGTATCGGCGAGGCGACGAGGGGGCTGATCGGCCACCGTCGTACCGCGGCGCCCGCTGTGCTGATCATCGCCGTGTCGCTGGTCGTGTTGGGCGGCTTCATGCTGGTTTCCGACAACCTCAACGGCGTGCTGGTGAGATGGCGGGAGCGCGGTCACGTGCAGGCCTTTCTCGAAGCCGACATCGAAGAGTCCGAACAGCAGGCGATCGCCGACGCCATCGACGCCCGCCCCGAGGTGGAGAGCTTTCGCTTCATGAGCTCGGAGCAGGCGGCGACTCAGTTTCGCAACGATTTCCGGGAGCTGGGCGATCTACTGGCGTTTCTCGAAACCAACCCGCTGCCGGCGTCGTTCGTCATCACCGTGCGGGAGGATGCCCGCGACGAGGAGTCGCTGGTCACGCTGACCGGTCGGTGGGCGTCGATGAGCGGCGTCGACGCCGTGCAGTACGACCTGCAGGTGATCCGGCGGCTCGAGTTCGGGGTGAACGGAATCCGTTTTCTGGGGGCGGTTCTCGGTGGGGCCGTGCTCATCGCCGCCATCATCACCACCGCCAACGTCATCCGAGTGCTGGTCGTCGCCCGCCGGCGCGAGATCGTCGTCTTGCGCCTCGTGGGCGCCACCGAGAGCGTCGTTCGCGGGCGATTTCTCGCGGAGGGCGCCATCCAGGGCATTCTCGGCAGCGTCCTGGCGTTGATCGCGCTCTACGGTGCCTTTCGCGTCGGGGTGGCGTTTATCGTCGCCGGCGGCGGCCCCTTTCTTTCGATCGTTCCGCTGCGCTTTTTCAGCCCGTCGCTGTTCGTCGGCATCATCGGTTCGGGCGTGGCGGCGGGCGTGATCGGCGCGCTGCTCGCCTTCGGAGCGGCCACAGAGATGGAGCGCTGAGGGATCACGATGGACACCGAACGGCTGCAGGAGCTTCTCGCGGCGGTTGCCGGTGGCGAAACCAGCGTACAAGAGGCGGTCGAAAGCTTGCGCTCGATGCCGTTCCGCGACCTGGGGTTCGCCAAGCTCGACACCCACCGGCCCCTGCGGACGGGGCATCCCGAGGTGGTGTTCGGCGCCGGCAAGACGCCGGAACAGCTCGTCGAGATTGTCGAGGAGCTGGCCCGGCAGGGTAACGCCGTGCTGGTGACGCGGCTTGAAACCGAGGGCGCCACCGCGCTGCAGGAGCGCTTCCCCGAGGCTCTCTCGGATGCGGATGCGCGCGTGCTGGTCGTCGGCGAGGCGCCCGAGCCGCGAGGCTGCGTGTCCGTACTGTGCGCCGGGACCGCCGACATCCCGGTGGCGGCCGAGGCGGCGGTTACCGCCGAGACACTGGGATCGCGGGTCGAGAGGCACTGGGACGTCGGCGTTGCCGGGCTGCATCGGTTGCTGTCGGTGCGCGAGGAGCTCGTCGATGCGCGTGCGATCGTTGTCGTGGCGGGCATGGAGGGGGCACTTCCGAGCGTCGTCGGCGGATTGGTGAGAGTCCCGGTTATCGCCGTGCCCACGTCGGTGGGATACGGGGCATCCTATGGCGGCCTGGCTGCCTTGCTCACCATGCTCAATAGCTGCGCGCCGGGTGTATCCGTGGTCAACATCGACAACGGATTCGGCGCCGGATACCTGGCTCACGTCATCAACGCCGGCGGTGCGCCGTGAGGCGAGCGGTCGCGCGGCCATGAATCCGACCGGCACCGGCACGGTTGCCGACAGGGCCACGCTCGAAGCGCTCGACTTTCCGCTGGTTCTCGCCGCCCTCGCGGGACAGGCCCAGACACCGATGGGGCGCGCCCGCCTCGAGGCGCTCGTACCGATCGCGGAACAAGAGCGCGTAGAGGCGCGCCACGCCGAGATCGCCGAGTTTCGCGAGTTCCTCACCCGGGGGCAGTCGCTCGCGCTCTCGCCGGCCCGGCCCGTCGAGGCCGCCCTCCGGGCCGCGGCGGTAGCGGGCATCGTGATGGACTTCTCCGACATGGTTGCCGTGTACCGCACCGCCCAGGTCGGAGAGGCCGTACGGCGGCGCCTCGCCGGTCTGGCCGATCTGCCCCTGCTCTCGGTGCTCGGCGAGGGCATGCCCGATCTCGGCGCCCTGGTGGCCCAGATCGAGAGGATTTTCGATGAAGATGGCGAGGTGCGTGACGCCGCGTCGCCGCAGCTCGCCGGGCTGCGACGTAAAAAGCGCAAGCTCAAGACCCGGCTCGTCGAGTCGCTGGAGCGGCTCGTTCACGACGACAAGCTCGACGGCGTGCTGCGTGACCGCCTGGTGACCCAGCGTGGCGGCCGCTACGTCGTGCCCGTGCGTTCCGGGCGCCGCGGCGCGCTTCCCGGCGTGG
The DNA here is from genome assembly GCA_964430745.1 of uncultured Acidobacteriota bacterium. Taxonomy (GTDB): domain Bacteria; phylum Acidobacteriota; class UBA890; order UBA890; family UBA890; genus CBDCGW01. Next base: position 7,828 of record CAYSHI010000371.1, read on the forward strand.
TGCACGACGTCTCGTCGTCGGGGCAAACGGTCTACGTCGAGCCGCTCGGCTCCCTCGAGCAGCAGAACGCGGTGGTCGAGGTCGATCGCGCCGAGCAGCAAGAGATCCAGCGCCTGCTGGCCGACCTGACGGGGCACGTGCGCGCCGCCTCCGGCGCCCTGACGACGGTCGAGCAGACCATCGGAGAGCTCGACGCCCGCCAGGCCACGGCCCGTTTCGCCGACCTCGCCGAGGCGGTCAAACCGAAGTTCACGTCCGGCGAGCTGGAGCTGCGTGGCATGCGGCATCCGCTGATGATCCCCGCGCTCGCGCGTCTGACCGACGACGTGGACCAGGTGGACGACGAGCGGGACGAGCCCGTGCCGCTCGACCTCGACGTGCCCGCCGATATCCGATCGGTTGTCATCACGGGGCCCAACACCGGCGGCAAGACGGTGGTCCTGAAGGTCGTGGGCCTGGCCGTGGTGCTGGCACAGTGCGGTGTGCCGGTGCCGGCTGTGCAGGCGGCGTTGCCGTGCTGCCCCCGTGTGCACGCCGACATCGGCGACGATCAGAGCATCGTCGCCAGCCTGAGCACCTTTTCCGCCCATCTGACCCGCATCAAGGCCTTCCTTGACGATTCGCCGCCGCATTCCCTGGTGTTGCTCGACGAGCTCGGTACGGGCACCGACCCGGCCGAGGGCGCCGCGCTCGGAATCGCGGTCCTCGACCACCTCGGGCGCCTTGGCGCAACGACCATCGCCTCCACCCATCACGACGCGCTCAAGGCCCACGCTCACGCCACGCCCGAAGCGCTCAACGCGGCCATGGAGTTCTCCAGCGAGACCTTGATGCCGACCTACCGACTGCGGGTCGGTCTGCCCGGGCGCAGCAACGCCTTCGACATCGCCCAGCGCCTGGGGCTCGCGCCGGCGTTGGTGCAACAAGCTCGCAGCTTGATCGACCGCGATACGGCGCAGCTCGACTCATTGATTCGCAGCGTAGAGGGCGAGGCCGAGGCCCTGGCGTCCGACCGCGAAGGCGTACAACACGAGCAAAACCGCCTGGCCCAGGCTCACGCCCGCTACGAGAAGCTCAATCGTCGGCTGGCGCAGATGCGCGACGAGCTCGCGGTGGAGGGGAGGGCGGCCGCCGAAGAAGCGCTCGCGACGGTGCGCGCCGCCGGTGAACAGATGCTGCAAGAGCTCAGCCGCGAGATGGGCGAGGCTCGCAAATCGAGGGCCGCGCAGGACCGGCGGGCGGACTGGGCGGCCAAGGCCGGGGCAGCCGAAGCCGCGGCGCGCAAGCGCGTGCAGCAAACCGTAGACGGCGCCGCGGACGCCATGAAAGCCGTCGCACAAGAGGCGGCCCCGCCACGCGCCGACACCGAGCTACCGGCAGACGCGGCACTCGACGACGATGTCGACACCCCGCTCGAACGCGGCGACGAGGTGGCGGTGATGCCGCTCAACCTACGCGGCAAGGTGGCGCGTGATTGGCATAGCGGCGCCGACGCGGCAGCCGACGTCGAGGTCGACGTGCACGGAAAGAGGCTTCTGGTCTCGCGGCAGCAGGTGCGGCGCATCGTCGGTTGATCGTCGTTCTGAATGGCGCCGACCTGGTCCTCGGAGCCGCGGCGAACCGCTGCTCCCGAGTGTGGCAAACTGGCACCTTCGCCGGCTGCGTTCGGGCGCCCTTGTCGGGGCCGATCCGGCGCGGTAACAAGGAACGTGATGGCCTACCCGCGAACATTCATCGATGAAGTACGTCGCGGCGTCGATGCGCTGCAGGTCATCGGTGAGAGCGTGGCGCTCAAGCGGCGCGGCAGCCGCTGGGTGGGGCTGTGTCCATTTCACAGCGAGAAGACCCCCTCGTTCACGGTCAACGAGGAGGGACTCTGGCACTGCTTCGGCTGCAGTGAGGGCGGCGACATCTTCCGTTTCGTCATGGAGCAGGAGGCACTGGGGTTCTCCGAGGCGGTGCGCTCGCTGGCGGAGCGCGCGGGATTGGAAATCCCGGCATCCGAGGCGGCGCGGACACCGCAGCGTCGCCGCGAGATCGACAAGCGCCGGGTGATCGCCGCTCTCGCGGCCGCCGATGCTTTTTATCGCGATCAGCTCGCGGGCGATGCCGGCTCCGAGGCGCGAAACTTTCTCGTCGAGCGCGGCTTCGAGGATGCCATCGTGGCGCACTTCGGCGTCGGTTTCGCACCCGAAGGGTGGGACGCGGCGCAGCAATTCCTCACCGGAAAGCAGTTCTCCGAGGATGAGCTCGAGACTGCCGGCCTGGTGAAGCGACGCGACACCGGCAAGGGTACGTACGATCGCCTGCGGCATCGGGTGGTATTTCCCATTCGCGACTTGCGTGGTCAGACGATCGCTTTCGGCGGCCGCGTCATCGGCGACGGCGAGCCGAAATATCTGAACTCCCCGGAGACGCCGACATTCCACAAAGGCCGCACCCTGTATGGCTTGTACGAGGGTCGCGACGCCATCGTCGAGCGCGGCTTCGCGCTGCTCGTCGAGGGATACTTTGACCTTCTGGCCTGCGCCCAATATGGTTTCCCGAACGCGGTGGCGCCGCTGGGTACGGCCTTCACGGAAGACCATGCCCGATTGCTCGCGCGCTTCACGCGAAAAGCTGTTGTCGGATTCGACGGTGACACGGCCGGCCAAGCCGCCGCTGAGCGCACCGTCGGCGTCTTTTTAGGGCAAGGTTTTCAGGTGAACGTGGTGCGTCTGCCAACCGGGCACGATCCCGATTCTTTCTTTCGCGCCGAGGGTGTCGACGGATTTCGCGGCCTGCTGAAGGGGTCGGACTCCGGGCTGGAGTTCGTGATCCGGCGCGCCGGTGAACGAATCGACCTTGATACCCCGCGCGGCAAGGCGGAGGCATTGTCCTCGCTGCTGGAGTTCGTGGTGCCGATCACCGACCGTGTCGAACGTGCCGAGTGGATCGGCAGGCTGGCCGAGCGACTGCAGGTGCCGCCACGCCTCGTCGAAGAGGCGGCACGGGACGTGCGCGCGAAGGTTCAGCAGCGGCGTCCCCGGCGAGAATCCGGTGCGCCGGAGCATGGCCCACCGGGAGACGGCCCACCACCGCACGGCGCGCCGCCGCATGGAGCCCCGCCGCAAGACGACATGGCGCGCGGGGATTCGCACGGATCGCCGCAGGCATCCTGGAAGGAAAACCTCGACCAGGTGTCGCTGGCCGAGCGTGACCTGCTGCGAGCGGTGCTCGATCATCCCGATTGGCTCAAGCCGCTCGAGCAAGTGTGCGAGCACGAGGCGATTCGTGATGCCCGCGTGCGAGCCTTGTTGGTGGCCGTTGCGGCGTGCGAGGCCGACGATGTGGCGGTGGACACCGGCAACGTGCTGTCTCGATGCGAGCTTTCGGGCTGCGCCCCGTTGCTATCGCGCTTGCGGCTCGAAGAGGCCCCGCCGCTGGATTGGGACACGGCGCGCAATTGCGCCCTCGGTATCCACGACGACAGCCTGCGCCGCAGGATACGCGAGATGACCCATGACATTCGGAAAGCGCTGGCCGCGGGCGACCGCGAGCGCTTCAACAAGCTGAATCAAGAGAAGATTTCGCTGGCCCAACAGCTCGGGTCGGCCTAGGAAGTTCGTGGGGCGGTAGTGGAACTGGAAAAGCGGTTTTCGGAAATCGGCGCGCTCTTCGACCTCGGTCGGCGGAAGGGATTCCTTCTGTACGACGAGGTCAACGACATGCTGCCCGCCGAGATCACTGCGCCCGAAGAGATCTCCGCGCTGCTCGAGCGCATTGCCTCCGCCGGCATCCTGCTGAGCGACGAGCCGCCCAAAGTCGAAAAGAGCGACGAAGCCGAAGAAGAGACGGCCGCCGCGCGCGAGGACGTCGGCCGCGCGATCCGTTCGGGCGCCGTCGACAAGACCACCGATGCCGTGCGCATGTACCTGCGCGAGATGGGCACGCACGAGCTGCTCGATCGCGAGGGCGAGGTCGAGGTCGCCCAGCTCATGGAGGACGGCCGCAAGCGCGCGGTGCGGGCGCTGTATGGCACGCCGCTCGCCCTGGGGCTGGTGCTGAAGAAAGCCCCCAAGGTGGCCGCCAAGCCGAGTAAGCTCCGCCGTATCGTCGATTGTGCGGACATCGAGGAAGAGCAGCTCGATCAACGTGCACGCCAATACGTGGCCACGTGCGACGAGCTCGGGCGGCTGGCGCACGAGCTCGCCGAGGGCCGCCAGCTTCTCACCACACTGGGCGATCAGGTCTTCGCCAGCGAGGAGCTCGCCACCGAGCAGGCCCGCCGCTGGGATAGCGTGCGCGAGATCCTCGACGGCATGGGGTTGCGCGAAGAAGTACGGGTGGCGCTCGCCGCGGAGCTGCGCAAGGCGGTTCGTCGAATTCAGCTCATCGAGAGCGCCATCAAGCTCGAGCGCCGCGAGATCATGGGAAGCGGCGAGGGGGCGTCGGCGCTCCGCCGCATCCACGAGCTGCGCGCCGAAATCGTCACCGTCGAGGAGCGCTACGACCTGCCGGCCCGCAGCCTCAAGCGCGTGCTGCGGGAGGTGGAGTCCGGTGAGGAGCAGGAAGAGCTCGCCAAGCAGCACCTCGTTCAGGCCAACCTGCGCCTGGTGGTGTCCGTGGCCAAGCGCTACACCAACCGCGGCCTGCAGTTCCTGGACCTGATCCAGGAAGGCAACATCGGCCTCATGCGCGCCGTGGAGAAGTTCGACCACCGACGCGGCTACAAGTTCTCGACCTACGCCACCTGGTGGATTCGCCAGGCCATCACCCGGGCCATCGCCGACCAGGGCCGCACCATCCGCGTGCCCGTGCACATGATCGAGGCCATCAACCGGGTCCTGCGCGTCTCCCGCCGCATGGTGCAGGACACCGGCCGCGAACCCGTGCCCGAAGAGATCGCCGCGGAGCTCGGCATCCCCACCGACGAGGTCAAGCGCATCATGCGCGTGGCGCAGGAGCCCGTCTCGCTCGCAACACCGGTGGGGGAGGCGGAGGGCGCCAATCTCTCCGACCTGCTCGAAGACGCCGGCGCCCGCTCGCCGGTCGAGAGCATCGTCGACCACAACCTCAAGCGACAGACCCACACCGTGCTCGATTCTCTCGCCGGCCGCGAGAAAGAGGTGCTCCGCCTGCGGTACGGTATGGAAGACGGCGAGGAGCACACCCTCGAGGACGTCGGCGCCCGCTTCGAGCTGACACGAGAGCGCATCCGTCAGATCGAGGCCAAGGCGCTCCGCAAGCTGCGGCAGAAATCGCGGACGAAGCAGCTTTTTGAAGAGCGCGACAAGCGGCGCGCCGAGGGGCGCGACAAGAAACCCGTCGGGGATCGCGACGAGCCGTCCGCCGTGGATCGCGACAAGCAGAGAGAAAAGGGCCCTTAGCTCAGTCTGGTTAGAGCCACCGGCTCATAACCGGTTGGTCCCAGGTTCGAATCCTGGAGGGCCCACTTTTCTAAACCTCCCATTTACAACAACTTAGGGCGATCAGCGTCTTGGTGTGAACGGCACTTCCGGAAGGAAGTGCCGTTTTTGTGCCGTTTCTTCGCAGCGAGCGCGATCGAAGTAGTCGCCTAAATCCGCGGTTGCCGTTCCAGGAAGCGAGGTGCGGGAGCCGCGGTGCGTTCTTGATGAGCTCGTCCAGCCCCTCAAGCCGTTCACGTGACGCAGTGGGAATCGGGGCGCTGGTTTTGTAGAGTGCAGTCTCCATGAACCCCGGCGACAAGCTCGGTGCCTACGAAATCCTCGAACCGCTTGGTGCGGGCGGCATGGGGGAAGTCTACCGGGCGCGCGACCCACGGCTCGATCGCTACGTTGCCATCAAGGTTCTGCCGGAAGACTTTGGCGCGGATCCCGAGCGCCTCGCCCGCTTCGAGCGCG
>CAYSHI010000372.1:0-4212 GCA_964430745.1 uncultured Acidobacteriota bacterium
GTGGTACCCGCGACGATTCCCGACACCCTCGGCCCGACGCCGATGATCGACGAATCCGCCGTGAGCGAAGTGCGGCAGTTCGACCTGAGCATGGGCATGGGAATGGGCATGATGGGCGGCGGCATGGGTCGCGGCATGGGAGGTGGAGAAATGGGCGGCGGCCACGGCGGTGGCGGCATGGGCGGTCAAGGCGGCGGGAGCGGTATGCAGGGCCGCGGACCGCGAGGCTTCACCATCAACGGCGCATCGATGGACATGAGCGTCATCAACGAGACGGTCAGGCTGGGCGCGATCGAGGAGTGGCGAATCACCAACCACTCGCCCATGACGCACCCGTTTCACATCCATGACGTGCAGTTCCTCGTGCGCTCGCGCAACGACATGCAGCCGCCCGAGCACGAGCGCGGCTGGAAAGACACGGTGCAGGTGCGGCCGGACGAGACCGTGTCGATTCTGGCTCACTTCACCGACTACGCCGATCCGGTGAACCCGTACATGTATCACTGCCACATCCTCGAGCACGAAGACCGCGGCATGATGGGCCAGTTCGCCGTGGTCGAATGAAGCGTTGCCGCCCGGGCCCGCAGCTCCTGGCGCGCGCGACAGCGACTTAGTACTCTCGAAACAGGGGCCTGGCAGTGTCCCCTCCGGGGGCTCATCACAATGAGGAGGAGTTCCCGTGACCTCAGCACGGCTTACCGCTGCATTGTTGCCCCGGGTTTTGGCGATCGCGCTTACCGCTTTGTTCGTTGCCGGTTGCGCCGCCGGGCCCGGTGACGAAACAACGGATACTGCAGGCCGTGAATCGACGGCCGTGCCGGGTGGCAGCCTGGCTGAGCTGCAATCCGGCCTGTCGACGGGCAATCCGCCCGCCTGGTACACCACGACCCTCGAGGAGCTCGGCTACGAGGTGACCACGCTCCGCTACGAGCGGAGTGACCTGCTGGCGTACGAGGTTGGCAAGGGCGAAACGGCGTTCTCCATCCAGCTAGCCCTCGACCCGGAGGCGGGAACGGCGACGAAGATCGAAATCCAGCCGTCCGATGCCGCTCCGGTCACCCCGTCCACCATGCAGGGAGAGATGCCCGCCACCGTGCCGGGTCCTGACGAATCCACCGCGCTGCCTCCGGAAAACCCCGGGGATCCAATGGCTACTCCGGCGGAACCGCCGGCGGATCCCGCGAGCACCCCCGTGGAGCCCGCCGTGGGACCCGCGGCGAATCCCGCGGAACCGGTTTCCAGTCCCGCGGAACCGGCGGCGGACCGCCCATCGCCCATGGAACCACCGGCCCCCGAGCCCGCCGCGATTCCCACCCCCGAGCCGGCTCGCGTCGTCGCGTTGCCCGCGGGAACCTTCATCGCGACGCTTCTGAACGACCCGCTGGATTCGGGCGTGGCACAGGTCGGCGATCGGTTTTCGATGATGGTGCCCGAACCCATCAGCATTGCCGGCATCGAGGTGCTGCCGGCCGGATCACGCATCTGGGGTTACGTCGCCGACGTGCAGGGCGCGCGGCGGCCGAACACCGGCGGGCGTATTGTGCTGAAGGCCGACATCATCGAGGCACACGGTGACTCGACCGATTTCGATGGCCTGGTTACCGCCGATGGCGAGCGCCTGGAAGGAGAGGGCAGCGTTCGAGAGGACATCAAGGAGATCGCCGTAGGCGCCGGCGTCGGAGGCCTGGTGGGTGGTCTCCTGGGCGGCAAGAAGGGCGTGCTCGCCGGCATTCTCATCGGCGGCGGCGGTACTTTCGTGGCCACCAAGGGCGAAGAGGTGAGACTGGCGCCGGATACGCCCCTGTTCGTCGAGTTGCGCGAAGAGGTCCGCGTTTTGGTGCCGCGCTGAAACGCGACGAATTCCAGGCGGTTGTTAAATATGTAAAACCTGACCCCGACCTCCGCCAACTCGTTGTCAGGCCCGCGGCGCCCTCTTAGAGTTTCCTCAACGATCGTTTCTGAACGCGGCGCCGTCTCGGCGCTGGCGGCCGCCCCGCCGCCCGCCACGGCCCGCACCATGGAGGGCTACCCCATGCGTTTCGTTTCCAAGCTGGCATCGAGCATCTTCGCGCTCGGGCTCGCGGCAATCCTCGTAGTGAACGTCGGTTCGGCCGACGCGGCGGCACAGGGAGGCACGGAGGGTGTCTCCCTCGCGTCGGCCCCGTCTTCCGGCGTCCCGGTCGCCCAGGCGCCCGACCTTGACGCCATTCTCGCCAACATCCACTACCGCGAGGTGGGTCCGACGCGCCAATCGGGCCGTTTCGTCGATTTCGCCGTCGACCCGCGAGATCCCGATACGTTTTATGCTGCTACCGCATCGGGAGGGTTGTGGAAGACGCCCGACGGCATCAACTTCGAGTCGATCTTCGACGTCGATGACGTCTTCTCGATCGGCGCCGTGGCGGTCGCGCCGACGGCGCCCGATACGGTGTGGGTGGGCACCGGCGAAGGCAACAACTCGCGCAGCTCCTATTGGGGCAACGGCATCTACAAGAGCACCGACGCCGGTGACACCTGGACCCACATGGGTCTTCCCGACTCCGGCCACATTGCCCGTATCATCGTGCATCCCACAGATGCGGACACCGTCTATGTCGCCGTGCCCGGTCATTTGTACAGCGACAGTCCCGAGCGCGGTCTCTACAAGACCACAGACGGCGGCCGCTCCTGGGACCAGGTCCTGACCGGCGTCATCGAGGCCACGGGGCGTTTCGAAGACGAAACCACCCGGCACCTCGGCGTCATCGAGGTCGCCATGCACCCCGACGACCCGGACACCCTCTACGCCGCCACCTACGACAAGGTGCGCCGGCCGTGGACGTTCAACGAGGGCGGCCCCGGCAGCCGCATTTACAAGACCACGAACGCCGGTGATGACTGGACGATGCTCGAGGGCGGCTTGCCCATGGGCATGATCGGTCGCATCGGGCTGGCGGTTTCAGCCGCCGCGCCGGATACCATCTTCGCCGTCATCGAGGACGTCAACGTCGAAGGTGTCGACGAGGACGTGCGGTACCAGGAGCTGCTCTCCGGCATGCCGTCGCAAAACGGTCGCGTCAACATGGACCGTATCTGGCGGAGCCAGGACGCCGGCGACACCTGGGAAGCCGTCTCTCCCGACGATGGTCGCAGCTACGGCGGCGGCCCGCCGTACTACTACGGCCGCATCATCGCCGACCCCAACAACGCCAACAGCCTCTTCATGCTGTCGGCCGGTTCACTCAAGTCGATCGACGGCGGCCGCGAGTGGGTGCGCGCCTGGCAGGGCATCGGCGGCGACGACCACGCCGTGTGGATCAACAAGGAAGACTCCAGCCACATGCTTCTGGGCTACGACCACGGCCTGGGGATCAGCCGCGACGGCGGCAACACCTGGTATCACCCCGACAACCAGTCGCTGGCGCAGTTCTACGCCATCGGCATCGACAACGCCTATCCGTACAACGTCTACGGCGGTATTCAGGACAACGGCTCCAAGCGCGGCCCGTCGCGCACGCGCTCGGGCGGCCCCGTCGGCTTCGAGGAGTGGGAGCGGGTCGGCGGCGGCGACGGCATGTACAACGTCGTCGACTGGAGCAACAACCGTTACCTCTACAACTCGTCGCAGTTCGCCGGAGGCTTCGGTCGTCTCGACATGCTCACGAACGAGCGTGGCGGCAGCCGCTACAATCGCCCGGAGGGCGAGGAGCCGCTGCGTTGGAACTGGCTCTCCCCCATCGTCGTGTCGCCGCATGATTCGGACGTCATCTACATGGGCAGCAACGTCGTGCTGCGCTCGAGCTTCCGCGCCGAGAACTGGGAGGAGATCTCACCGGATCTCACCACCAACGACCCGGCCAAGATCCGGGGCACCGGCAGCATCCAGTACAGCACCATCGTCTCGCTCGACGAGTCGCCGATCGTTCCCGGCTTGCTTTGGGTCGGAACCGACGACGGCAACGTGTGGGTGAGCAAGGACACCGGCGCCAACTGGACCCAGCTCAACGACAACATCACCGGCAACCCGGAATACTGGGTCAGCCGCGTGGAGCCGTCCAACTACGATCCGGCCGTCGCCTACGTTTCCTACACCGGCTACCGGCGCGACGACTTCCGCCCGTTTCTCTACAAGACGGATGACTACGGCGAGACCTGGACCGACATCTCGGCAGGCTTGCCCGACGCGTCGATCAACGTGATTCGCGAGGATCACAAGAACCCGAACCTGCTGTT
>CAYSHI010000373.1:0-4835 GCA_964430745.1 uncultured Acidobacteriota bacterium
GCCGTATCGGCCTCGCCGGGAAGCGGATGTTGCGGTTCCACGAGATGGCGCGAGGAGTCGATTTCGAGGAGCTCGCGTAGCTCGTCGATCGGAAGGTGTGCGACCTGAGCGATGCGATGGCCGGCATCCGTGGCTCGGCGCAGCAAGAGCAGCTTCTGCACGTCTTCTTCGCGGTAGAGCCGCTGGTTGCCCCGGCTGCGCACGGGCTGCACGACCTCGTATCGACGCTCCCACGCGCGTACACGGTCGCTCTTGAGCCCGGTTCGACGGCACACCATGCCGATCGAGCTGAGGCGTTCTCTGTCGGTCTGTCCTTCGCTCATGTGCTTAAGAATAAAGGGTTTGTCTATTTATTGTCAAGAAAATCCAACAAAAACTCTCGACAATTGCTTGACATATAGTTTTTGTCTATGTATTGTTCGGGTGTTGGACGAACACGAGACGACAAATCGGGGCCCGCGGACGCGCCGCGAAGCCCACCCCGAAAAAGGGGAAACCAGTCGCCATCGGGAAGAGCCCGATACGACGCCAGAAGGAGAGTAGATCATGACCCGCACCCGCCTTAGCATCGTGGCGCTTCTTACCCTGACGCTGGCCGCCGGTACGCTGATGGCCGCCCCCGCCAAGAGCGACGAGACCATCGTCCAGATCGCCGCCGGCAACGACGACTTCAGCACGCTGGTAGCCGCCGTTCAGGCCGCCGGACTCGCCGAGACCCTGTCGGGCGAGGGCCCGTTCACGGTTTTCGCGCCCACCAATGAGGCTTTCGCCAAGCTGCCCGCGGGCACCGTCGAGGCCCTCCTGCAGGACAAGGAAAAGCTCACGGCGATCCTGACCTACCACGTCGTTGCCGGCAAAGTGATGGCCGCTGACGTAGTCAACCTGACGTCGGCCACGACGGTCAATGGTCAGGATGTCGAGATCAAGGTCTGGGACGGCAAGGTCATGATCGACGGCGCCACTGTCACCGCCACCGACATCGAAGCGAGCAACGGCTTCATCCACGTCATCGACACTGTCATCCTGCCCAACTAACGGAAAACAAGGATGGCTGAGGGATCACGAAGCACCGACGTAACCGCGAGCTTCGAGACACAGATCCCCTCGGTCGAAATCCCGCCCCCGCTGCCGGCGCCAACCTCCCTCCACGGGCGCTCGGTTAGCGGGGGCGGTTTCTTGGGCCGTCACGTCACGGCCAAAGCCCCCACACCTTCGATTACCATCACGGTTGCCCAACACGGACTGGCTGGCAGTTCATGAACGAGAGCTCCACGGTCCCCGAGACCAGAATCCGCCGCTTCAACGAAGCGACGGTACGCGGCGACGGCAGCTTCGTCCTCTACTGGATGACGGCTAACCGGCGGCTCGATTGGAACTTCGCGCTGCAGCGCGCAATCGACTGGTCGCAAGAGCTGGCAAAGCCGCTGGTGATCTTCGAGCCCCTGCGCGTCGACTACCCCTGGGCATCCGACCGCTTTCACCGGTTCGTCATGGACGGCATGCTCGACAGCAGCCGCCGCCTCGAACCTTCTCCGATCGTCTATTACCCCTGGGTCGAGCCAACAGCCGGCGAGGGCCGTGAGATTCTTCGGCAACTTGCCGGCATGGCCGCTGTCGTCGTAACCGACGACAGCCCGATGTTCTTTTACCCGGGCATGGTCGCCGCCGCCGGGGGGAGCCTCGACGTCCTGCTCGAAGGCATCGACTCGGTGGGCCTGCTGCCGTTCCGCTCGACGGAACGCGACTTTCCGTCCGCCTACAGTTTCCGCCGCTTCCTGCAGAAGGAACTTCCGCCGCACCTGGAAGCATTTCCTCGATCGAATCCGACCGCCGACGTCAGCTTGGCGCGTTTGACGGATGGGCTCACGGAGTTGGTGCCGGGGTTTCGTCCAGCGTCTCTCGATGAGCTCACCGATCCCGCCGCTCTTTCCGGCCTGCCCATCGACCACTCCGTCGCCGCGCTCCCGTTGACGGGCGGCGCCGACGCCGCCCGCGAGCGTCTGACTCGATTCGTCGCCGAGCTGCTTCCGGAATACGGAGAGCAACGAAATCACCCGGACGCCGAACACACCAGCGGGCTCTCCGCCTACCTTCACTTCGGTCACATCTCGAGCCATGAAGTCTTCGCCACCATCGCCGCGGAACAGATGTGGACGTCGGCGAGGCTTGCAAACGCGACGTCGGGAGCACGACAGGGATGGTGGGGGATGCCAGCAAGCAGCGAGGGGTTTCTGGACCAGCTTGTCACCTGGCGCGAGCTCGGGCTCAACATGTGCTACCACAGAATCGACTACGCTGAGTACTCGTCGCTCCCGGACTGGGCGCTCGCGACGCTGGACGCACACCGCGGGGATGAGCGTCCATACCTCTATAGCCGCGCCGAGTTCGAAACGGCGGCGACCCACGACCAGATCTGGAACGCGGCTCAGAGCCAGCTCGTCACCGAGGGCCGCATGCACAACTACCTGCGCATGTTGTGGGGCAAGAAGGTCCTCGAGTGGTCGCCGTCACCCGAAGACGCGCTGGACACGATGATCGAGTTGAACAACAAGTACGCGCTGGATGGACGCGATGCCAACTCCTACTCGGGCATCTTCTGGGTGCTCGGCCGCTACGACCGCGCCTGGGGCCCCGAACGTCCGGTATTCGGCAAGGTACGGTGTATGACGTCAGCCAACACCGCTCGTAAGCTTCGACTGAAGAAATACCTCCGAACACACACTCCGCGGCATCGCCAGGAGGCGACAACCTGATGAAACGCATCCTCCTTACCGGGGCCACCGGTTACATCGGCGGGCGGCTATTGCCGGAGCTCGAGCAGTCGGGCTACCGCGTGCGCTGCCTGGCGCGTCAGCCCGAGCGGATGCAGGAACGCGTCGGCGAGCACACGGAAGTCGTGGCCGCGGATGTCCTGGTCGAATCCACGCTGCCGCCGGCAATGGAGGGCATCGACACGGCCTATTACCTAGTTCATTCCATGGGAGACGCCGGAGAGTTCGAAGAAAAGGAACGGCGCGCGGCGCGCAACTTCGCTGATGCGGCCCGGCGCGCCGGCGTGAGCAGGATCATCTATCTCGGCGGGCTCGGTGGCGACAGCGACGACGAGCTGTCTCCACACCTCGCGAGCCGCCAAGACGTCGGCCGCATCATGCGCGCGTCCGGCGTGCCGACCATCGAGTTCCGTGCTTCGATCATCATCGGCTCCGGCAGTCTCTCCTTCGAGATGGTCCGGGCGTTGGTGAACAAGCTACCCGTAATGCTCACGCCGCGATGGGTAAAGACCCCGGCTCAACCCATCGCGGTCGAAGACGTGATCCGCTACCTGCTAGCCGCCCTCGACCTGCCTGCAGGCGACAGCGACGTACTCGACATCGGCGGAGCCGACACCGTCACCTACGGTGAAATCATGCGCGAGTACGCCCGCCAGCGAGGGCTCAAGCGCTTCTTTGTTCCGGTCCCCGTGTTGACCCCGAGGCTCTCGAGTCTGTGGCTGGGTCTGGTGACGCCCGTCTACGCCCGTATCGGTCGCAAGCTCATCGACAGCATTCGGCATCCTACGGTCGCGGATGATCGGCGCGCGCGTGAGCTTTTCGAGGTGCGCCCGCTCGGTCTGGCCGAGGCTATCCGCAGGGCACTCGACAACGAGTCGCGCGAGCTCGCCTCGACTCGCTGGTCGGACACGCTGTCGTCGGCCGGCCCGATCAAGGGCTGGGGAGGCGTGCGTTTCGGCTCCCGCCTCGTCGACTCCGGCACCGTCGAGGTCGACGTGTCTCCCGAACGGGCGTTCGCGCCGATCGAGCGTATCGGGGGCACTACCGGTTGGTACTACGGAACGTGGTTGTGGAACCTGCGCGGCTTTATCGACCTGCTGTTCGGCGGCGTCGGCATGAGGCGAGGGCGCAATCACCCCACCGAATTGCACCCGGGCGACGCTCTCGACTTCTGGCGCGTGCGCGATATCCGTCGGGGGCGGTTGTTGCGGCTCTCGGCGGAGATGAAGCTTCCCGGCCGCGCCTGGCTGCAATTCGAGGTCGACCCGACGCCCCGCGGGGCCCGCATCCGGCAGACGACCATCTTCGAGCCCATCGGACTCGGTGGCCTGGCGTACTGGTACGGGATCTATCCCGTGCATTCGCTCGTCTTCTCGGGGATGCTAAGAGAGATCGCTCGCGCGGCGCGCGCGACCGAACCGTCAGTCACTGCGCCGGCCGGCAACGGTCGTCCCCAACACGCCTCGTGACCGGCCGATGCCCACTCTCTTGAGCCAATCCGACGTGTTGGTATCGACTGCGGCGGTAACGCTGGCAGCCGTGGTGCTGCTGTGGCTGATCAGCGTCGTCCGCGCTGATACCAGCATCGTGGACCCATTCTGGGGCCCCGGCTTCGTGCTGATCGCGGCAACCGCATATCTCGTCGGCGAAGGCTTCGAGCCTCGGCGCCTGCTGCTGACCGGCATGGTGGCGATCTGGGGGCTGCGACTCGGGTTCCACCTGCTGGGACGCAACCTTCACGAGGGCGAGGACCGTCGTTACCGCGCCATGCGGGCGCACTGGGGCTCCTCATTCTGCTGGGTGAGCCTGGGTACGGTCTTTCTTCTGCAGGGCGTGTTGATGTGGATCATCTCGATCCCGATCCAAACGGTGGCAACGGCCTCGGCGCCGCCGGGACTGGCGCCGACCGATGTTCTCGGCGTCGCCCTTTGGTGTCTGGGGATGTTCTTCGAGGTCTTCGGCGACCAGCAGCTACGTCGTTTCAAGGCCGATCCCGGGAACAAGGGCAAAGTTCTCGATACCGGGTTGTGGGCGTATACGCGCCATCCCAACTATTTCGGCGAC
>CAYSHI010000374.1:0-3064 GCA_964430745.1 uncultured Acidobacteriota bacterium
AACCGCCAACGTCAACGCCGAGGCGATCGTCAGCGGGACCCTGATGTACACCGGTGACTACCAACCTGACGGGTGTTTGTACGGTGCGATGGCGACGCCCGATTATCACCGGACAGAAACGTCCGTCCGCACAGCCAACGCCCGCGAGGCACGTGAATCAGAGGGAATCGTTCGCGTGAAACGCCTTCCCGACGGGGTCGCCGTGCTGGGCGACACGTATACCGCCACTCGCAAGGGCCTCGACGTTCTAAAGGCCACGTGGAACCTACCCGACCGCGCAGAGGCCTTCGACAGGGAAGCGGAGATCCGCGCCGGCGCGGAGCTGAAATGGACGGTCGAAGACTACGGCGATGTCGACCGCGCCCTCGGCGACAGCGACATCGTCGTGAGCGAAACGTACGTCACGCAATACATGAGCCAGGTGCCGCTCGAAACGGACACGGCCATCGCCGAAGCGGAGGCAGGCCGGCTGACCGTCCGACTCGGCAACCAGAATCCGTTTTTCGTGCGTCACAAGATCGCGGCCGGAGACGGCATTCCGCCATCGCAGATCCGCATCCTCAGCCCGCCGGCCGGCGGGGCCTTCGGCTCGAAGGCGGACCACGAAGTCGGCGAAGAGGCCGCGCTGATGTTCGGATTGAGCGACGGAAGACCGGTCAAGTACGTGTACAGCCGGGAAGACGACATCCGCCGGCGCGGGCGCTTCAAAGAGGCGGTCGTCTTCGACATCAGCAGCGGCCTCGACGCGGATGGCCAGATCGTCGCTCGCAAGATCGACATCTTCCAGGACGAAGGCCACGGAACGCGGGCAACCTACCGCATTCGCAACGCGCAGACGCGCCTGTACGAAACGCTGCTACCCCTTCGACACGGCACCATGCGAGGCACGAGCTTCGTGCAGAGTGTGTTCGGCATGGAGAGCCACACCGACATGCTCGCGCGGGCGGCGTCGATGGATCCGCTCGAGTTTCGACGGCACAACGTGCTGCTCGGAGGGTTTCGCCCGCTCCTCGACGCATGCGGGGAGATGTTCGACCACGGCAACTACGAGCCTCCCGAGGGGCACGGTATCGGCTTCGGTCTCTGCAACCACGGCGGGCGACAACTCGCCGTCGTCGGCGCCGAAGTCAACGTCGACCGGAGCTCGGGGGAAGTTACGGTAGTTCGCCTGGCAGGGGCGTTCGACATCGGACTGGTAATCAACCGGACCCTCGCCACCAACGGCCTCAAGAGCGGCATGATCTGGGGCCTCGGTGCGGCTCTGCTCGAAGAGGTCCGGACCGACGGACACCGGGTGCATACGAGCGGCTTCGCGAACTATCGCATCGCTCGCATGACGGATACGCCGCCGATCGAGATCGCCTACTTCGACAACGTCACCCCCGGGCAGCCGCGCGGCTGCGGCGAGGTCTCGGTGCCCCCCACCGTGGCGGCCATCGCCAATGCCGTGCACGACGCCATCGGCGCTCGCTTCTACGAGCTGCCCATCACTCCGGAACGCGTTCAGGCCGCGCTGGCGTAGACGCCCGCCCCGAGAGATCCGAGCCGAAACGTCGACAACATTATCGTAGTAGTCTACAATTTATACATTGACGACTTTTAAGACGCCGGAACGGGCAGCTGAGCGATCCGCGGGAGACGACGGCATGACGGCAGGCCGCTACAAGAAGAACTTCCTCGGCGAGCTCGAGCAGATGATCCTGCTCGCCATCCTCCGCCTGGAAAACCGCGCGCACGCTCCTGCGATCGCCCACGTGCTCGAAGACAGCGCCGGGCGCTCGCTGTCGCGCGGCGCTCTTTACACGACGCTCAATCGGCTCGAAAAGAAGGGGCTGGTGCGTTGGGAAGTGGGGCCGGCGGCCTCCGATGGAGACGGCTCGGGTGTCTACCAGCGGCGGCGCTTCGAGCTCACGGACGCCGGCATGGAGGCATTGCGGATAACGCAAGAGGCCCTGAGCAATCTCGTCGAGGGACTCGAGAGCACGATCGCGAGAGGTTCCCGATGAGCGCGCGAGCGACGCGGCCGCCGGCGGTCGCGAGAGCCGTCCTGCGAGCGAGCCTTCCGACCGGCGGCATGCGGGACGCGATCCTCGAGGATTTCGCCGAGGAACATCGGCAACGAACCGTCACCGCGTCGGCCCTGCAGGCGCGCCTCTGGTATTGGCGGCACGCGCTCGGGCTCGCCGCACGCTCTTTGGCCGGCCGGATGGCAACGCGAGACCACTATTGGGTGAATTCCGATCACTCCGTCGCCGACGATACGGCACCCACCCGGGAGGCCGTCCGGGAGATGCCTCCGGGAGCTACCGGGCCACCCGAACCGGCACGACGAAACCTCTCGGCCGGCCTCCTCACCAAGCTCGACATGCTGGTGCAGGACCTGCGCTTCGGCGTTCGCCAGGTCGTACGACGACCCGGTTTCTCCGCCCTCGTCGCACTCACCCTGGCTGTCGGAATCGGCGGCAACGTCGCCATCTTTTCGGTGCTCAAGGGCGTCGTTCTCCGTCCGCTGCCCTACGCCGACGCGAGCCGGCTCGTGGCGGTGTGGGAAACACCGAGCACTCGCGGCAACTATCAGCCCTTCACCTCACCGGACTACTTCGACGTACGGGAGCAGGCGGCAACCCTGGAGGAATTCGGTGTACTCACCGCGCGTTGGTTCAACCTCGCCGACGGTGGCGAGCCGCTGCGCGTGCGCGGAACCGCGTGCACGGCGAGCCTGCTGCGACTGCTGGGGGTCGAGCCGGCGGAGGGACGGCTATTCAACGACGACGAAGAGATCGACGACAGCGCCCGTGTTCTCGTCGTGGGACACGGGTTCTGGCAGCGACATTTCGGGGGCGCGCCCGACGTCGTCGGGCGAGAGGTGATCGTCGACGGGGAGCCCTACGAGATCATCGGCATCATGCCCGAGAGCTTCGAGACTCCGACCCCGTGGGGCGGCCGGGACGACAGCGAGATCTGGGCGCCCCTGGTACTGCCGCGCGATGACTCGACCCGCGGCTCACACTGGCTCGGCGGCATCGCCCGCCTCACCGAAGGCGTAACGCCGAGGCAGGCCGAA
>CAYSHI010000375.1:0-17093 GCA_964430745.1 uncultured Acidobacteriota bacterium
CGGTTGCGCGACGAGATTCCAGTCAGGCTAGCGTGAAGCTGAGCTGGCCCACCCGGCTTGCTGATCGCGAAACCAAAGCGGTGGGCTAAGCATGTAGAGGCTTTTGGCTGACGGTTTTCGGACGCGGGTTCGATTCCCGCCGCCTCCACTGCTTCAGGCCCGAGATAGGGCCGGATGCAAGGCAGCGGAACCGCAGACGGCCACGTCGGCCTTCAAGGTTCCGCTAACGCCGCAGACGGCCCTATCTCGGGCCTGAAGCTCGTTTGGGGGGGGCTGCTCGTTCCGGCAATGTCTCCAAAGGCGGGGACGGGAATTGGCTCCTCAAGCAGCCGAATCGCCGAGGTAACTGCCGGCGGCGAAAGGTGCCCCTTCCAATCCGACCGGCCGACGCGAAGTTGGCGCTTCGAGAGGTCGATATCGCTCCACTCCAAGCGCCATCATCTCGCCGCACCGAAGCCCTGCTTCCCCACCGAGCAGCACGATCAAATGCGAGGTCAGGTAGCACGACTCAGCTGATCGGCCCGACGCTGGCGCCGTCGTCGACGACGCCAGCGTCAGGTGTCGTGGCAGACCACACCCCGATCGACGCGACGACGTACTATCTGTACGTCTTCCCCCGCTCAACGGGCAACGATGACGAGCGCGCATCCCACCGTATTCCGACGCACGGCCCTATCGGAGCCGACGCCCGGCAGCAGCTTCGGCCTGGCGCCGGAGATCGCCAAGAAAGCGCGCGCCCGGGTCAAGTGGTTTGCCTTCGCCATGCTGGTCATGTCGCTCCTCGGCATCGGCTTCAATGTCGTTTTCCTCGCTCTGGGAACCTTCGTGGAGCAGGAGTTCTCCCGCAACGTCCTCGTCCTCGGCGCCAACGCGGCAGTTGCCGCCGCCATCTGGTGGGTAGCCCGCACACCTCGCTTCGGCGACTCGCTGGTGCTGAGTCTCGGCCTGGTCTTGGAGTTCCTCATCTGCTTCGGCGCCGCCATCGGCACAAACATGGATGCCTACCAGAAGCATGGCGCCATGGCCGAGATGAGCTGGGTCACGCCCGTCATCATCCTGTTCCCGCTCATCATTCCTTATCCCCCGCGGCGCATGCTCGTGGCCTCGCTCGTCACGGCGATGACCGAACCAGCATCGGTGCTCTTGATGTGGGTCACCTTGCCGATGGCACGCGACCCGGAGCACCTCGTCGTGGTCATCTACCCGCTGTTGGCTGCGGGACTCGCTTATTACGCCTCCCGTGTCATCTGGGACCTGAACGTAGAGGTGACCCGCGCTCGCCGCCTCGGCAGCTACCAGCTCGAGGCGCGCCTCGGCAGCGGCGGCATGGGCGAGGTCTGGCGGGCCTCGCATCAGATGCTGGCGCGGCCGGCCGCGGTCAAGCTGATCCACCCCGAGGCCCTGGCCGAGGACCCCGCCAAGGCACAAGGCGTCCTCGCACGCTTCGAGCAAGAGGCCCAGGCCACCGCCAGCCTGCGCTCGCCCCACACCGTGGATCTCTACGATTTCGGCCGCGCCGAAGACGGCTCCTTCTATTACGTCATGGAGCTGCTCGAAGGCCTCGACCTGTCGACGCTGGTGGAGGAGTACGGCCCCCAGGAGCCCGCCCGCGTCATCCACCTCCTGGCGCAGGCCTGCCACTCTCTGGAGGAGGCACACCGCGCCGGGCTCATCCACCGCGACATCAAGCCTGCCAACCTGTTCGTTTGCAGCTACGGCACCGACAACGACGACTTCGTCAAGGTGCTCGACTTCGGCCTGGTCAAGGAGATCAGCGCGCCGGACGACGGCGCGTCGCAGCTCACCCAGCAGGGCGTGGTGCTGGGCACGCCCGGCTTCATGCCACCCGAGCTGGCGCTCGGCATGGACGATGTCGACGGCCGAGCTGATCTGTACGCCCTCGGGTGCGTCGCCTACTGGCTGCTCACCGGCTCCCTGGTGTTCGAGGGTGACACGCCGGTGCAGCAGGCGGTGCAGCACGCCCGGGACACCCCGCCTCCTCCGTCCTCCCGGTCCGAGCAAGAGATACCCGAGGCTCTGGAGAGGATCATCCTGTCCTGCCTGGCCAAGGATCCCGCCGAGCGGCCCACTTCGGCGGCAGATCTCGCCCGCCAGCTGCAGGACTGCCCCCTGCACCAGCCCTGGACGCCCGAACGCGCCCAGCACTGGTGGGAAATGCACCAACCGGCCGGCGTCGAGGAGTCGAGACGGCGGCTGCCGCCGGAACGGTAGCCCGACCCTGCCGTTGTCTCGCAGCGGCCTGCGGCTGTCCGAACTTCCGACCCTCGATCGGACACCTCGCTTGGCCTCCCGAGCAGACCCATGCAAGGGACGCAGGAGAATAACGGCCAGCTCTTGCGCCAGCCCCTGCCTGGCGTTACTGATCTCGGATACGTGAATCCGAGTTCGTCCCGCAGCCTGCCGATAGGCAAGGGCTCGCCTGGGTAGCATCTGCCAAAGGCAGGCATCACCGACGGTGTCTTCTCCCCGCACTCGTGGCGCAAAACTTGGGGACGGGCCGCGTTGGGCCTGCCCCCCAACAGTCGGGGCAGTTTGAGAGTTAGGATTTGAGCTCTGACCGGCGTTGGTGCATGGCTCCGAACTGAGGACAGATCCCCTCGTCCCCCGACGCGACTCGGTAGCTGTCAGGCATCCCGAGACTGGTCATCGTGTTGAGGATCTTGCTCGCCAGCCGTACCTCGACTCGTTGTCCAGCGAAGGTTCGACTTCGCATCCTTCGACCGATGATCGTCTTGTAACGGTACATGGTGTTCTCCACCCTGCTGCGCTTGCTGTAGCCTGAGCACTTCTGCCATTCGCGTCGACCGAGTTCTCGGATCGAACAAGTCCGAGTCGGTGGTATCAATGCCCTCGGCTAGGAGTCCCACGTCCCCGGGTGGGGGGGGTCGGTAGGATGGTGGTGCAGACCGCGACGCGGGAAGACTCCGAAGGCCCGGTCAGGGGCGGGCTCCTGTTTGGCGAAGAAACGTCCCGGCAGCTGGGCGTAGGTGTTGTCGAAGGAAATGTTCATTGGACCGTGCACGACGCGCGGATAGCCTAGCGGCGGAGGAGAAGGTCCTGCCAATTCGCGATCGCCCGTAACAGCCCCGGCGTCTCACTGGACACCACGTTGATGAGGAATCCGTCGCCGGTGGGGTCGACATCGTAGTTCCACGACACGTTCTGTGCGAGGAACGGGTGACGGAAGCTGAACAATGACTCGGCCGGGCCGAAGTCGAGCCGGGTGCCGATCGCGGTAACGGCGACGCGGGTGACCGTCGTCTCGATGGACCCGACCGTCGCTGTTCCGGCTTGCGGCTCCAGGTAATAGAGCTCGCTGGCGTCGCGACCCCAGCGCGGCTGCCGCCCTTCTTTGGGCGATACCGGTTCGGGTGAACTGTCGTCGAAAAGCGCCTTCACGAAAACTCGCGCCCGGCTGGTTGGACCGCCGGAATAGGCAAGCCACCGGCCATCGGGAGAAACGCGCCCCTGAACCGCATGCGCTCCGAGCGGAGTGACCCGGCGAGGCTCTCCGCCGTCGAGCGGCACAAGCCACAGCCCGCTGGTTTCCCACTGCACGAGATCGCCGTTCGGCATCACGTCCGTCGTCCAGCCGGCCCGCCCGACAGGTTCCGGTTGCGCTTCTTCGAACCTGTAGATCCAAGGGCGTGGCTCCCCGCTTCGTGCCGACGTGAGGACCACAGCGGACTCGTCGGCCCACAGGGCGGCGTTGTCCCAGTTAGGAGTGTTGGTGAGCTGCTGCCAAACGCCGCTCGGCCGGTCCAGAACGAAGACGTCCTGGGTGTTCAGATCGATTTCCTTGAAGCCCACTGCCAGCCGTGTTCCGTTGGGCGATAACGACGGGCTCATGTACATGCCCGGCACGTCGATCGCAGGCAATGTTTCACCCCGTGTACCGTCGGGTTCGACCCACACGAGCTCGCTGTTCACTCGCCCGATCTCGCGAAAGACGAGCAGGTCGGAGTTTGCCGAAAATGGCGCGTACCTGGCGGTCGAGCCGAGGGACATCAATCCCGAGAGTGCCTCCGGGGTACCCGAAAATTCCCACGTTTGCGCATCGAAACGCTGCGCTGTGAGCACCCCTTCGCGCACGCTGAGCAGCCATCCCGGCGCCACGTAGAGGGCGTTGTGGGCCCCCGGCCCCGCCAACAGCAGCTTCTTGTGATCCGTATCGGTGGATGCGATCCACGTGCCCGAGTCGGCAGGGTCGGCAGCGGTCGCCACGTACAGAAACGTCCGGCCGTCGGGGAGAAAGACAGGGTGCTGGTGAGCGGTCTCGTTGCGCGACGCGTCGAGTCGGGTGGCCAGTCCTTGCGGACTGCCGTCCTCTGCGAGCAGCATCAGACCATCCGCCGAGGGCACGAGGATGCCCGACGCGCTACTCCACGAGCCGCCGCGCGAGGTGACGGGCGAAATCGATGTCGGTGAGCCTCCCGCAATGTCGACCACCCACAGCATGGAGTCGATGCGGTAGGCAAGGCGGTCCCCGGAAGGCGACCAAAACGGGTATTCCGCTCCCAGGGTTTCGGGGATTTTCCGCTCCGTGCCCGGTCCGAGGTCTCGCACCCAGATCTCCACGCCCCCTGTCAACGATCGCCGCGCAAGAGCCAACTTCGTGCCGTCGGGCGACAGTGCGGGGTAAGGGTCCATAGGGAACACGCCCATCAGTGTCTCCGGCGGGACAGCGATCTCCCAGCTGGTTGCGCCATCGCCCGGCGAATTGCGAACCCAGGCGCCGATCGCGATGAGCGCAACCACGACGACGACCGCCGCGATGCCGACGAGTACCGGTTGCGGCAGTTGTAACGAGGCGTCGGCATCTGCAGGCGCTTCGTTGACGGTGGCCCCAATAAACCGATAGCCGCGCCGATGAACGGTCTGCACGTATCGCGGCCGGCGCGAGTCGTCGCCGAGCGCCTGGCGAAGCAACTTCACTGCCTCGGACAATGACCCTTGGCTCACGGCCGAGTCGGCCCACAGATTGTCCAGAAGCTCGTTCTTGCTGCACACGCGGCCACTGTTGGCTACCAGGTAGGACAGCAGTGACAGAACACGCGGTTGCAGTACGACTTCTTCGTTGCCCCGGTGCAGCGAGCCAGATGTCTGGTCGAAGCGAAATGGGCCGAAGGCGACCTCCTCACAACTCTCTCGCCGAAAACTCACATTGGCCTCATGTAACTCCAGGTTGCACTCGGGGATGCTCGGGAGGGTGTAGGAACGCTCGGCTACGGTCAAGCGCTTTGCTCTCCGTCGCCAATCCGTGCGGATCTCGGTGCGAACTACCCGGGATCGTGTTGTCACGAGAGAGGCCTCGGGTGAGCGTTCGACCGCGAGCTGCGGTCAAAATAGGGAGGTGTTCGTTTGAAGAGTGCCCGCATATTGGCCCTAGCGACGGTATTGTCCATCGCCGTCGCCACAGGATTTGCCTTCGTTGGCAACGCAACCGCCGTTCCGCCGCTGCACACAACCGTAGTCGAGGTCTTGGCGCGCGCTGACGCGGATGCCGTCGGCGTATCGATGATGACGCGAGACAACAGCGGCGCGACTATGAGCACCTACGTTCAAGGGCTCGAGCCGAACAGTCTGTACACGGTGTGGTGGTTTGTCTTCAACCACCCTGACAAGTGCACCGGTCCATGCGATGGGCCGGACCTTGGCCCCGCGAACGGCGCGAATCTATGGGCAACCTCATTTCTCACCGACGCAACGGGGCACGCTTCCTTCGGCGCCCGGATCGATCGGGGCAACCCCGCGCTCGGCTTTGTCCAGGGTTTGGGGAATCCGATGGGGTTGGCGAACGTCGACAAGGCGGAGATTCACTTCGGCATGGTCAACCACGGGGTTCCCGGTGTCGACTTCCCGTTGGGGGACATCCCAACGGAAGCCACCACCCCCGGGTCACCTCTCCAGGCTGTTGCCATACACCTGCCCAAATAGGTAGTTCGCTCGGAAGCCGATCAGGTCGACCGGGTGTAGGTCACGGGGAAGAGACATCTGGCCTACGCGCCGACGACTCACAGAAAGCAGAAAGACCCCGCCGGCAGTTTGCCAACCACCGGCGGGGCTTTCCTTTGGGTTGCGGCCCAAGGGGACGCGACTTGGGCCAAAGCTATCGAAGAATCGGGATGCCTCGGGGAAGATAAGCCGCTGAAATCGCCGCCGGGGCTGGGACCCAATACCCGAAAACCGAGCCGGGTTGATGTTGAGGGAATCAGCGCCCTTCGTGGCCCCTTGCAGAGCTACTTCTTGCCCTTGATGAGCCGGTAGCCGAACAACAGGAGCATTGCCCCTACCGTGGCGACGGCAAAGCTGCCCACGCTTCCCATTGCACCGAGGCCCACCACTTGCGAGAAGAATCCCCCGACAAAGGCACCGGCGATTCCGAGCAGGGTGGTGACGATGAGGCCACCGGGATCATCGCCGGGCATCAAGAACTTGGCGACAACACCGATCACGAGCCCAGTGAGCAAGATCAGCAAGATTTCCATGTTACCTCCGTGACGGCGTCGCCAGGCGACGGGGCTGGGGCTGTTGCTGTCGCGAAAGTAGCACCTTTCCCGGCAACAATCCCTGGCCGCAGCCAGGCGCCGCATTACGCGCGGTAAACCGTCTTGATGTTGACGAACTCGCGGATGCCGAAGGGCGACAGCTCGCGGCCGTAGCCGCTGATCTTCACGCCGCCGAAGGGCAGGCGGGGATCCGAGCGGACGAAGGCGTTGACGAAGCAGGCGCCGGCCTCGAGCTCTTCCTCGGCGATGCGCTCGCCGCGGGCCTCGTCGGCCGTGAACACGGCGGCTCCCAGTCCGAATATGGAGTCGTTGGCGATGCGGATCGCGTCGGCCTCGTCGCGTGCGGCGATGATCGGTGCGACGGGGCCGAAGATCTCCTCCTCGTACGCGGCCATGCCCGGGCCGACGCCGGTGAGCACCGTGGGCGGGTAGAAGGCGCCGGGACCATCCGGGATCTCGCCGCCCAGCACGCAGTCGGCGCCGGCGGCCAGGCTGCGCACGACCTGATCGTGGAGCTCGTCGCGCAGCTCGTGGCGGGCTTGCGGCCCGAGCTGGGTGGATTCGTCGAGCGGGTCACCCATCTTCGTGGCGCCCATGCGTTCGACGAACAGCTCGGTGAACCGCTCGAGGACCGGCTCCACCACGATGAAGCGCTTCGCCGCGATACAGCTCTGGCCGCCGTTGATCAGGCGGCTCGTGGCGCAGGTGGCGGCCGCCGCCTCCAGGTCCGCGTCCTCCAGAATCACGTAGGGGTCGCTGCCCCCCAGCTCGAGCACGGTCTTCTTGATCATCTCGCCGGCCTTCGCCGCCACCGCTTGCCCGGCGGGCGTGCTGCCGGTCAGGGTCGCGGCGCGTACGAGCGGATTCTCGATAACTTCGGCGACACGGCTGCCGCCGATCAGCAAGGTACGAAAGAGATCCTCGGGAAAGCCGGCGTCCCGGAACACCTCTTCGATGGCCAACGCGCACCCGGGCACGTTGGAGGCGTGCTTCAGAATCCCCGCGTTGCCGGCCATCAGCGCCGGTGCCGCAAAGCGGAACACCTGCCAGAGCGGGAAGTTCCAGGGCATCACCGCCAGAACGATGCCGATGGGCCGGTAGGAGACGAAGCTGTTGGCCGCGTCCGTCTCCACGATCTCCCGGCTCAGGAAGCTCTCGGCATTCTCGGCGTAGTAGTCGCACACCCAGGCGCACTTCTGCGCTTCCGCGCGGCCCTCCACGATGGTCTTGCCCATCTCCTCGGTCATCAGGGCGGCGTAGCCATCCGTGCGTTCGCGCAGGATCTCCGCCGCCCGGCGCATGAGGGACGCCCTCTCGGAAAACGGGGCCCGCCGCCACTCGAGATAGGTTTCGTGCGTGGCCTGAATGGCGGCGTCCACCGCCGCCGGCGGGGTCTCGTCGTACTCTCGGACCAGCTCTCCGGTGGCCGGGTTGATGACCTGCATGCTCATCGCCACTCCTCCCTCAAACCATCCTGCCGGCTCGCCCTCTGGGAAGATCACGGCAGGGTTGCAAGTCCGCTGACCGTCTGCACGAATCGTACGCTCGGAGCGCGGCGAGCGCGAGGCGACATCGACCTCGCGAGCGCGGCCGGAGCGGAGCCGACTCTACGCGAGCTTCCGTGACATTCATCGGGTCGTCGTGGCGCCGGCGCTTTCTTCAGCCGGTTCCGTCGTCCACAACAGCCACGTCAGCACACCGAACACGAACATCGTCGCGAACAGGTAGGGGGAGCGCACCTCGTAGGCCAGAGCGACGGCTCGTCCCGGAAGCAGGGGCGGAAGCAGGGTGCCCACCAGAAACGACACGCTCACGGCGGCGCGTATCCAAGGGCGACGCCGATCTTCGGGTGAATCCACGACCATCGCGAGCATTACCACGAACGGAAAGAAGAGGCTGGTGAACCAGAACCGTTGGGTGTGCGGCGAGGCCAGCAGCAGCGCCGTGGTCCACAGCGATACCTCGAGCAGCGTGCGGGTGGGCCCGTCGATGCCGGACGGACGGTCGCCACGGGCGACGAGGTCCCGCAGCGGGCCCCGCGTCGTGAACAGCAGCACCATACCGACAGCGCCCACCAACCCCAGCCAGAGCATCGTCGCCGCCTCCTCCGTCATGGACACGAAGTTGATCTTGCCGTACTTGGGCTCCTCGACGTCGAGGGCGGTCAGATACTTGAGGATGGCGCCGCGCATCGAGTAGTTGTGCGGGTCGACGGTCTTTTGAACGGTGATCTCCACGAACGCATCGAGCATCTCGGCGCCGGCCTCGACGCCGAAGATCGCGAACGGCACCAGGGCGAGCAGCACGAAGAAGCCGAGCGCGGCGGCGCACAACAGCCATCGTCGCCGCAGCAGGAAGTACGGCACGTAGATCAGCGGCGTGAGCTTGAAGCTGGCTCCGAGGGCAATGAGAAATCCCGGCATCAGGTTCTTGCCGCGCTCCGCCAGGCAGGTTGCCGCGACGATCATCCAGAGGAGCAAGAGGTGGATATTGCCGTTGCGGAATTCCTCCACGAAATAGCCGCCGACGCCGAGCAGCGCCATGGCGAAGATCTTGCCCCGATGGCCCGCATCCTTGCCCATCAGACGCAGCACCATCGTCACGATGCTGACCAGAGCGGCGAGCTTCAGGAGGCCGAACAGGAACGCCGACACCTCCAGCGGCAGAATCGCCAACGGAGCGAAGAGCACGGCGGCGACGGGCGGAAGTCGGTATACGTGGAACGGCGCCAGGTCGGGCGGAGGGGTCCGGTCGTGCGGGTAGACCTCGGGGTTACCGGCGAGGATCTTCTCGCCGGCACCGTAGAAGATCCCGAAGTCCAGCGAAAAGCGGGCGCTGTAGGCGGTGAACGCGAGGGCCAGAACAACGAGCGCCGCGAGCCCGAGGCGCCGCCGGAGCGTCATCCGCGCCGTCAGTCCGCCGGCGGGACGGCCTCAGCCCCCGCCGCCACCGCGGCGAGCAACAAGGACAACATCGCGCCCAGGGCCGTGACGGCGATGATGAGCAGCAGGCCGCTGGTGTTCGACGTCGTCTCCGGCAGGATCGGCGGGTCGACCAGCATGAGCTCGGCGAGCTGTCCGGCAACCGTTACTTCAGAGTTTTCGAGCCGCCGTGCAAGATCCGAACGCACGTCCAGCGCGGACTGGTACTCCGCCTCGAGGCGCCGCACCTGGGCATCGCGTGTGGCAAGGCGGGACTGGACGTCGGTGAGGGCCACTTCCGTCTCGGCGAGCTGCCCCTCGATGACCTCTATGGCCGCCTGGGCCCCCGCCGGGGCCTTCGCGAAGAGCCCCTCATACTCCACCAGCGCGAGGTCGGCGGCGCGCGACCGTGTCTCGATCTCGCTCTCGGCGTCCGCCAGGTCGCGCTCCATGGACTCCGCGCGGGACGCGTAGTCGTCAACGAGGCCGTCGAGTGACTCGAGCCGTTTTCCGAGCCCCTCCACTTCGGATCGAGCGGTCGAGACCAACAACTCGATCTGTTCGTACACCGGGTTGACGTATTCGCTCGTAAGAGACAGCGGCGTCGGGTTCTGTGACTGTCGGCCGCGTTGCGCCTCCACCAGCAGGTTCTCGTCGCCGAGGGTTCGGGAAACATCGAGGATGCGTTCCTTGAGCTCGAGTTCAGCCTCCGCTTGCCGGAGTCGCGCGGTCTCGGCTGCGAGCTGAGTCGCCGCCTCGTCACGCTCGGCCCGAAACGACGCCAGCTGGAGCAGGGCCCGCTCCAACAATGTCCGCAACGCCACGGGGCGTCGCTCCTGGCTGATCGCCGTCAGCGAAGCTTTGGCACGATCAAGCCGAGCACTCACCTCGTTGTTCTTCTGCTCCTCGATCGTGAGAAAGAGATCCAACCACCCTTCTTCCAGCGTCTGTTTGCGATCGAGGTAGATGCCGAGCTCGCGCCGGAGCGCCGTCAGGGCGGCTTCTCCGCCCGAGCTCGCGACCTCGCCCTCGATACGCTCGACCTCGGTAGAGGCCTGCCGAAACTGCGTATCCAGGACGTCACGCGCCCGAAAACGATCGGCGTCGTTGATCTCGGTGGTGAGGGCCTCGGCGCCCTCCGCGAATCCTCGCGTGACGTCGAGGGCGATCTGCGCGTCGGGCAACTCCACCGAGAGCCCGATCAGGGTCGTCCCCCCCACCGGCTGAATCGAAACTCGGTCGAGCAAATCGGCCGGTGTCATCCCCCAGAGGTTCCCCAGGTCGTGTTGCTCGACGAGATCGTGCGCGACGGACTGGCTGCGGATGATCTCGGCATAGGTCTGCGTGAGCTGCCCGCTCGGCGGGACCGCACCGACGTGGAACTCGACGACGGCGAGGCGAGCCGTCGCCTCGTACTGCGGCGTCCTGACGAGCACGGCAACCAACGCAACCACGGCACTGATCACGGCGCCCCCGATGACCCACCAACGCTTCCGCCAGAGTGCGGCAATGAAATCGGCCAGCTCACTCGTCCGGAGCGTCTCTCGAGTCTCTTCCATCGAATCTCATCGGGTTCGGGTCGGGAGCGCGCGTGATGGCAATCGCGCCCCGGCAACCGTATGATCGCGCTGGGAATGTATCATGAGCCACTCTAGGACGATTAACCCGGCACTACCGGACCTCAGCGGCACGCCGGCGCGCGCTCTCGCCGCCGCTGTCGTTGCCGCATCGGCCATGGCGGCGACGCTCGGCGGCGTGCCCGTGATCGTGGCCGTGGCTCTCCTTTTGTGCCTGTCCGCGGCGGTGCTGGCAACGATTGCTCGCCCCGCCCTCGTGCTGGCCGCCTTCATCGTCCTGCTGCCGTTCCATCTTCTGCTGATGGTGCTGTTCTTCAACGGCGGCCTGGACCACGGTTTGCTGAGGGTCTTTTCGGTGTGGAAGGAGCTCGCGGCCCTCATCGTTCTGTCCGTCCTGGCGACACGTCACCTCGTCGGCGGCAAGATGCCACGCATCCGGCCTGTGGACGTCGTCGTCCTGGTGTTTCTGGCATGGAACCTTCTATACCTGGTAGCACCGATCGGCTCGCCCTTTCGGCCGCCCATGGCCATGCGTGTCCAGGGCCTCCGCGACAACGTGTTCTTCGTGTTCCTCTACTTCATCGGCCGGCTCGCACCGATGAGCGTGCGCGACGTCCGGCTGGTGCTCTCGAGCGCGCTCGGGGTCGGCTTGCTCGGGGCCGTCGTGGGGATGGCGGAGCGGTTTCTCGTCCCTATCGACTTCTTCTTCGACCCGCTCAACCTCGACGGGTTCATGAGGGAATACCTGAACCTCTATTACTACACCGGCCTGCCGTTCAATTTCTGGACAAGCGTGGGCAACGTTCGGCGGGCGGTGTCGTTCCACCTCGGCTCGCACCATTTCGCCGCCTCTTTCCTCCTGGTCATGCCTCTCGTCCTGGGCCTGCGGCGGCCCTTGCGAACCTTCCCCCGAAGTCTGCGGTTACCGCTGCTTTGCCTCGCGGCGGTCGGCCTCGCGTTGCCGCTCACACGAAGCGTCGTGCTTGCCTGCTTCCTGCAGATCCTGCTGCTGGGAGTGCTCGACAAGCGCCCGCATTGGGTGCTCTCCGCCGGCGCGGCGGTCGCGCTCATTCTCGGCTCATCGTTGGTTTTTCTGGACCTCGGCGGCTACTTCAGCAGTGTTACGCGCGTCGAGCCCGGCAGCTCGGTCTACTCGCACGCCGCTTCGTGGTCCGACACCTCGGAAATCGTTCGCAACTACCCGATGGGTGTCGGCTTCGGGGTCGAAGACACGGCTGCAGAGCGAAGCCAGGGCGCAAACCGCGCTCCCCGGACCCCCGAAGGCGAATATGCCTTCACCATGATCACGGTGGGGCTGCCGGGGTTGTTGCTCTTCGTCGCCTTGCAGCTATCCGTCGCCGTGACGTTGCTGAATCGTTACCGGCGGGCAACCGACCCCGCGATGCGGAACCTCGCCATGGTGACGCTGGTCATGGTGGCCGGTTACGTGGTCACCGGCAGCTTCACGCAGGTGCGCCACGTGCCGGCGCTCATGTACCCGCTGTGGTGGCTGGTGGGCACCGTCGTGGCGGGCAAGCTCACCGATGAGGGCCATCGTCCCGGCGCCGCGACCCCCTCCGCTGAGCGACGATCCCCTCGCACCTGATCCGGCTCTTGCCATCCTGACGGCAAGAGCCCGCCCGGCGCCTACGCGTTCGCTCAGGAAGGCTATGTTCTGGACGGGTTCGGCGGCATTCACGCGATCAACGGCGCTCCGGTTCTCAGCCCCGCTACGCCGTACTTCGGCTTCGACGCGGCGGAGGCCATCGAGTTGGTGCCGGGCGGAGCGGGATACTACGTCCTGGACGCGTTCGGCGGCCTGCACGCCGGCGGCAGCGCCCCCGCGCCCACCGGGCTGCCACCGTACTTCGGCTTCGACATTGCGCGCGACATGGCGCTCCTCCCGGGTGGCGGATCCACGAACGTGGTGGTCAGCTCGCCGGGGACCTTCGTCAACGTGAACGGGAACGACACCAAGTTCCAGTCGCTTTTCGGAACGAGCTTCTCGGGCACCGAAATCGGCGCCGGCAACCTCTTTCCGACACCGTGCACCGCGGGCAGCCTGGTGGCGACGACAACCAAGCTGAACGGAACGCCACGGACGATGATCGGTTCGGAAGCCGTGACCATGACGGTGATGATCGACGAAGTCGATACCGTCGTCTCTTGCACGATCTCCACCGGGCAATCGCAGTGCTCCGATGCCGACACGGTGAGCATCGCGGCCGGCGACCGCGTCGGCTACAGGATCACCTACTCGAACCTGGACGTGTCCACGAACGAGAACTTCTACTTCCACAAGGGCTTCGTCTGCGGCTGAGGTCACCGGAGCAATCGCGGAATCAGCGGTCCCCTATCGGCGGGCCGCGTCGAAGATGACGAATTCTTCGACCGGCTCGCCGCCCAGCAGATGTTCCTGGATGATCCGCTCCAGCACCGGCGGATCGCATTCCCGATACCAAACCCCTTCCGGGTAAACCACGGCGATCGGTCCCTGCTGGCAGACCCTCAGACAGTTCGCCTTGGTGCGAAACACACCGCCTTGCTCGGAGAGCCCGAGCTCGCGCAACCGCCCCTTGAGATACGCCCAGGCGGCCAACCCACGCGGCTTGTCGCAACACTTGGGCTTGGTTTGGTCAGCGCATATGAAAATGTGCCGCCGGATGTCGGGCACACCGATCTGCTCGATGCACTGCCCCAGGTCTTCGGTAGTCTCGTCCATCGTCGTCCTCGAGAACCGGTCGCTACTTGATCCCCACGACCATCGAATCCGGGCCCACCAGGTGTTCCACCCGAGTCTCGCGGAAACCAGCCTCCTTCATCCAGCCCTCGCAGTCCGCCCCGGTGTAGTCGAAACCGCCGGGTGTCTCGATGAGCATGTTGAGGCTCATCAGCAAGCCGAAGGCATTCTCTGAGCGATCGTCGTCGATGATCGCCTCGTAGACGATGAGGGCACCGCCCTCGGGGATCGCCTCGAAGGCCTTGCCGATGAGTATCTTCTTCTCATCGAGGTCCCAGTCGTGGAGAATGTGGCCCATCATCACGACATCGACTTCCGGCAGCCCGCCCTCGAAGAAGTTGCCGCGAGTGAACGTCACGCGGTCGGACACGTTGTTGGCAACGACGTAGTCCTCGAAGATCGGTTCGACCTCCGCGAGGTCGAAGCCGGTCCCGCTCAAATGCGGGTTCGCCCCGAGACGACCCCGCAACGTGTCCAGATCCTCAGGGTGTTTCGCAAGCTCGGTGAAAAGCTCCATTTCGACGGCGCTCAGCAGCGTCTTGGACGACGCAAAGCCGAAGCCGATTTGCATGATGTGATCCGGCGAAGGCTTCTCTCCCATAGGAAATCTCTCGTGTTTTCCGTGGTTCCCGCGCACGCTCGCGTCCCGGCGAACGTCGCGCGATCGGTTTGGGACAGGACAGGCGCGGGGGATGATACCCAAAGCTCGGCCGAAGTTCCCTGAAACAGCCGTCACCCCGGCAGAAGTGCCCGGAAGCCAACGCTACCGCAACGGCAGGAGCGTCCTTCTGTCCACGAAAAACATGCCCCACTACCGCTCGCGTGGCACCCACACAGGGTCGCCGTCGAACCCGACGCTGTCGGTGAGACGTCGGGCGATTCCTCCTTCGGCGGGCATCAGGTACAGCTCCCAGTCGTCGTCGCGAGCCGAGCCGAAGGCGATGTACCGGCCGTCGGGGGACCAGGAACCGGCGAGCTCGTTGCCCACGCTCGCCGTCAGGTTCACCGCCTCGCCGCCTCGTACAGGGATCCGGTAAAGATCCGCGTCACCGTCCTGATAGCGATAGAAGAGCACGTGCTCACCGGTCGGATCCCACCGCGGATGGCCCTCCGGAGCCGGGTGCGAGGTCAGGTTCACCAGCGTGGGCTCACCGCCCTCGACGTTCATGACGAAGATGTCCTGATTACCGGCGCGGTCCGACACCAACAGCACGCGGCTCCCCGATGGCGACCACGTCGGCTGCTTGTCGTCGGCGGGATCGGCGGTCAGGCGAAGCGTTTGCTCCCCTGTGGGGTTCGAGACCCAGACGTCGAGGTTGTCGTCACTCGTCATCGCGTATACCAATCGCTCGCCGTCGGGGGACCAATCCGGCACCTCGTCGCCGGCGGGATTGGGGCGCAATCGCACCGGCGGGCCGCCACTGCGCAGCAACGCGAAAAGAGTGCTCTCCGAGGGCTCGCCGGCAGCCACTACCAGGCGCACCATGGGGGCCACCCAGCGTGGCCCGTAGGCCGCCGGCAGCTCGTCGCCGAACGGAACGACCTCTTCGGTCTCGAGGTCGAGCCGATGGAGCCTCGACTCGCCGGAACGGTCGGAGAGAAACACCAGATCGTGGGAGGGCTCGACGCTGTCACGGCAACCGGTTCCTGTCGTCACGCACATCAGCAGCACGACACAGCGCCCGGCGCGGGCCACGCGACGGGTGACGGAACCTTCCGCGGTCGTGCCGGCGGACCGGATCCGCGCGGCGAGCTGAAACAGGCCATCCATGCGCGGAATCGTACTCCGTTCGCGCTTGCGGGACCGACGCGCGTCGGGCATCTTGCCCCCATGAGCTCGCAAGAAACGGCGCTCGTCGGCATCCTGACGGTCTCGGACCGCGCCAGCCGCGGTGACTACGAGGACCATGGCGGACCCGCGGTGCGCCGGTACATGGAACGTACCTTGACCAGCCCGTGGGAACCGGTGGCGCGCATCGTCGCGGACGAGCCGGCGGACATCGAAGGGGCCCTCATCGAGCTCGCCGGAGCGGGTTGTTGCCTGGTGGTGACGACGGGGGGCACGGGGCCGGCGCCCCGGGACGTCACGCCCGAAGCCACGGCGGCGGTGTGCGAGAAGATGCTGCCCGGCTTCGGTGAGCAGATGCGGGCGGTTTCCCTCCGCCACGTGCCGACGGCGATTCTCTCGCGCCAGACAGCGGGGGTGCGCGGCAAGACGCTGTTCATCAACCTGCCGGGGAGCCCCAAGGCGATCACCGAGTGCCTTGACGCCGTGTTCGCCGCGGTTCCCGACTGTATCGATCTGCTCGGGGGGCCCCGGCTGGAAACCGACCCGGAGCACGTCGCCGCGTTCCGGCCGCCTCGAGCCCATGGTTAGGGCTGGGTTCCGCGCGGCGGCCGGCCTGGCGATTTGCTGCCTCCTCCTGCTGCCGCAAACGGAGGACGCCGCGGCTCAGGCCGGTTTGTCGCCGGGGGCTCTCGTGGTCGTCGGAGGCGGCGGCACACCGGACGACGTCATCGCTCTCGCCATCGAGCTCGCCGGCGGCACCGACGCTGCCATCGCCATCCTGCCGCAAGCGTCCGCTACCGCGGAGGCGGGCGTCTCGACCGTGCGCATGTTCGCGCAAGCAGGAGCGCGGAGGGTCATCAACTGGCGCTTTGCCGGGTCGCCGGGAACCGACGATCTCCCGGGCCCGTGGCCGAGCATCGAAGAGACCGCGGACGCCATCCGCCAGGCCGACCTGATTTGGTTCCCGGGCGGCGGCCAGACCCGCCTCAAGCGGGCTCTCGACGAGGCCGGTCTCTCCGAGCTCATCCGCCAGCGACACCGGGCCGGCACGGTTGTCGGCGGCAGCAGTGCCGGAGCGGCGGTGATGGCGGAGGTCATGATCACCGGAGACGAATACGACCTGGAGGCGATCACCGCGCGGTCGACACATGTCGAGGCCGGCCTCGGGTTGTGGCCCGAAGCGCTGATCGACCAGCACTTTCTCAAGCGGCGGCGTAACAACCGGTTGCTCGCCGCGGTACTCGACCGCCCCGGATTGATCGGCGTGGGGATCGACGAACGAACCGCCGTCATCGTCCAGGCCGGTTCGCTGCAGGTCATGGGAGAAAGCTCGGTGGTCGTGTTCGACGCCCGAAACGCGCGCGTCGAGCAGACCCCCGAAGGCACCCCGGCGGCAGCGGGCGACATCCGCATGCACGTGCTGAAGCGGGGTATGACGCTGACCTGGAACCAGTAGGCGATGGAGGTAGACGGGAGGGGCGTGATCTCGATACTGCCCTTCGCGTGAAGTGCGGGTTCTTGAGCGGCTTCGCCGCG
>CAYSHI010000376.1:0-3723 GCA_964430745.1 uncultured Acidobacteriota bacterium
ACAGCAGCCGACCAGTACGAGCTCGGCAAAAGTGAGCGAGGCCGCAAAGCGGCCAATGCTCACGAGCCCCCCCAAGATCAGCAAAAGTGAGCGAGGCCGCGAAAGCGGCCAATGCTCACGAGCCCCCTCCCAAGATCAGCAAAAGTGAGCGAGGCCGCGAAAGCGGCCAATGCTCACGAGCCCCCCCCCCAAGCAACCCCGCAAACCGCCAAACCGCGCGGGGAGCGAGAACGTGGTGGATGCAAGGCGCGCGCCGCGCAGAGAGACGCAAGCGTACTCCCGTACGCTGGAGTCGAACGAGCAAGCGCAACGCCGCAGACGCCGCGTTATCGCTCCACGCCCGCGACGTACCAGCGCTGGCGGAAACCCTCAATCACCGTCTCCGGATCAATATCGCGCTTGTCGAACTCGTCGACGAACTCCACCGGCAACGGAAAGTGCACCCGCTCGTCGGGCCCGTCGAGCTCGCGCACGGTGCCATTCTCGCCGCGCAGCGCGTCGACGATGTCCATCACCAGCGTCTCGGGGGCGGACGCGCCGGCGGTCACGCCGACCGTCTCCAACCCGCTGATCCGCTCGGGCAACAAGTCGTCGCGCGTTTGCACGAGGTACGCTGGGAGCCCTTGTGCCCGAGCCACCTCGACGAGGCGATTCGAGTTGGACGACTGCGGCGCGCCGACGACGAAGATCGCCTCGACCTCGGTGGCCATGCGCTTGACCGCCTCCTGACGATTCTGGGTGGCGTAACAGATGTCGTCCTTGGCCGGCCCGACGATGTTCGGGAACCGGCGCTTGAGCACCCCCAGTACGCCGGCGACATCGTCGACCGAGAGCGTCGTCTGCGTCAGGTAGGCGACATTGCTGCCGGAGGGCACCTCTACGGTCTCGGCTTCTTTTTCCGTCTGCACCAGCGTCACGTCGTCGGGCACGTGCCCCATCGTGCCCTCGACCTCGACATGGCCGGCGTGCCCCACCAGGAGGATGTGGTAGCCCTGCTCGACGTAGCGGAGAGCCTCGTCGTGGACCTTGGTCACCAGCGGGCAGGTCGCGTCAACCGATCGCAAACCGCGCTCCTGCGCCTCCTGCCGAACGTCCGGCGGAATGCCGTGCGCCGAAAAGATAACGACGCTGTCGTCGGGAACCTCTTCGATGAGATCGACGAAAACGACCCCGCGTGACTCGAAATCGCGCACCACGTACTTGTTGTGCACGATCTCGTGGCGCACGTAGATGGGCGGGCCGTACATTTCCAGCGCCAGATCGACGATGTCGACGGCGCGAACGACGCCGGCGCAGAAACCGCGCGGCTTGGCCAGAATCACGCGGCGGGAGTCGCTCTTCGAGTCAGGTGCCACGGACGGCTCCTTCCGCCGCGTGCGCGGCGGCCAACGAGGGAAAGTGCCGAGGGGGGGACTCGAACCCCCACGAGCCGAAGCTCACATGGCCCTCAACCATGCGCGTCTGCCAAATTCCGCCACCTCGGCATGAGATGTCGAAGCCGCTCCTGCACGATACCGCGTGCGCCACTAGCGACCGCCCTGCCCTGCTTCCTGGCCGGGGTCCGGCTGCCCACCCGCGCCCGTCTCCGGTGCGGTCGGCTGTTCCTGCTGGGCCGGGGCGCTGACCGGCGCCTCGAGGTCGTCGATAACCGACGACTCGCTGCGACCGGCGATGCCCAGCGCCAACGACGTCAACATGAACAGGACCGCCGATATCGTTGTCAGCTTCTGCAGCAGCGTGGCCGCTCCCCGCATTCCGAGCGCGGTCTGGCTGCCGCCGCCGCCGAAAGCTCCCGCCAGGTCCGCCGCCTGCCCCGACTGCAGCAACACGACGAAGATCAAGAAGAAGCAGACGACAACATGCAGGACGATCAGTATCGTTTCAATCATTTCCAAAGCCTCTCAACGGAGCCGTTCCGTCGTCGGTGGTCACACGTGCGCATCCGAAGGACGGCTCCGAGGACACGATGCGTCGAACGACGCTCGCAACTCTAATAATTTACCAGAGGCGCAGGCGACCAACAACGCGTTGCCGTCCGTCGCCGGCGGCTTACACGGGAACTGCCCGATCGTCGTCAGGGCGTTATGGCGGTCACGATCCCGGCGAACGTGTCAGGATCGAGGCTGGCGCCACCGACCAGTGCTCCATCGATATCAGGCTGGGCCAGCAGGTCGGCCGCGTTGTCGGGCTTGACGCTGCCACCGTATTGAATGCGGATGCGCGCCGCGGACGCCGGTCCGAGCAAATCACCGAGGTAGTCGCGGATATTGGCGTGCACCTTCTGCGCCTGCTCCGGGGTCGCCGTCAAGCCGGTACCGATGGCCCACACGGGCTCATAGGCGATCACCAACTCGGGCAAGTCGCCGCCCTTGAGCTCGGCGAGGCCGCCACCGAGCTGTGAGGTCACGACACCGACGGTACCGTCCGCTTCGCGTTGCTCCCGGGTTTCACCGACGCAGAGAATCGGCACGAGGCCATTGCTCACGGCCGCCTTGACCTTGCGGGCAATGAATGCGTCATCTTCGCCGAAGATGTGGCGCCGTTCGGAATGCCCGATGATGACGTGATCGGCGCCCGCAGCCTTCAACATGGGCCCGGACACCTCGCCGGTGAAAGCGCCCTCGTCCTCGGGGTGGAGGTTCTGGCCGGCGAGAGCGATGCCGCTCCCCTCCAGAATCTCGGCCGCCGTCGCCAATGCCGGATACGGCGGCGCGACGCCGACGTCCACTCCTTCGACGGAGCGCATGGCGACACGCAGCACCGTGAGCGCATCGCGCGTTTGCGGGATGGTCTTGAACATCTTCCAATTTCCGACGATAAACGGCGTGCGTTCGCTCACGCGCCCCCCTGGTCCGGAACCACTTCGATTGGTTGCATCGGAATACACTACTCCCTTGTTCGTCGACCACGGGAGCATGTTCAGCGCTCCGGCGAGTCCCGGCGGTCGGTGAGGGCCTCGATCCCCGGCAACACGACGCCGCTGAGCAGATCGAGAGAAGCACCGCCCCCGGTAGAGACGTGGCTCATGTCGCCGCTCAGCCCGGCGGCCGCCGTGGCCGCCGCCGTGTCGCCGCCGCCGACAATGCTGAGCCCGCCTCGTCCCTTGACCTCGGCGATGGCCGCGCCGACCCGTCGCGTCCCTTCAGCCAGTGCCTCGACCTCGAAGACCCCCATGGGACCGTTCCACAGAACGGTTCGGGCGTCCGCGAGGGCCGCGACAAAGCGATCCGCACTTGCCGGGCCGATGTCCAGCGCCATGGCGTCGTCGGGAACGACATCGACGCAACGCGCCGCACCCAGGTTGTCGAAGTCCGGGGCGACGATGAAATCATGCGGCAGGATCACGTCGACCCCGCTGGCCTCGGCACGCTCGAGCAGCCCCTCGGCGAGCTCCAGCGAGCCCTCTTCGATCCGCGAACGCCCCATGTCGACGCCTCGGCACGCGAGCACCGAGTTGGCCATGGCGCCACCGATGATGAGCCGATCTACGAGCGGCATGAGATTGGCAACCGCGTCGAGCTTGTCGGACACCTTGGCTCCGCCGGCGACGAGCACGAACGGCTTCTCCGGATCGTCGGTGCATCGCGAGAGCATCTCCACCTCCAGACGCAACAGACGGCCCGCCGCGGCCGCCTGGACAAGAGGCGGAACGCCGGTGATCGAGGCATGGGCGCGATGCGCGGCGCCGAACGCGTCGTCGACATACAGATCGGCGAGCGCCGC
>CAYSHI010000377.1:0-20653 GCA_964430745.1 uncultured Acidobacteriota bacterium
TCGATGGTGAGCTCGACCTCGTCCTGCGAAAGCCCGGGCAGCTCAGCGCGCAAGGTGATCTCGGTGTCGTTCTCGTGCACGTCCACGGATGGGCGCCAGCGCGCCTGCACCGGCTTGTCGTCGCCATTGGCCGCCTGGCGAGCGACGGCTTCGCCGAAAAGGCGGTCGAAACGGTTCTGCATGGTTCTGATGTCGCGAAAGGGATCGACTCGTACGAGTTGCATTCTTTCTTCTCCGGTTTGATGGGCCGTTGGCCCTCTGCCTCTTGTGGGCGCCTGTCGAGGGGGACGGGAGCCCGAACTTCTCTCGTATATGTTGGGAAGCATATTACATGGATGTTAGGCAATCAAGAAATATGAGTAGATAATACTCAGATTATTATCGTCCTCGCGACATGGTCCCGCGGCTATACTTGGGCCATACATATCCGCATTCATGGAGGTATCGATGGGATTCATGGTCGTACGCGTGCTATTCGTGCTGACCTGTGCCGGGATGGGTTATTTCCTCCATCCCTGGAGTCTGGGGCGCCCTGAGGGTCTGGTGCTCGGGCTGGCTTTTTCGGCGGGAATGATCGCCACCGAGGTCAAACTGCGTCGCCTCGATGGCAAGGTGCTCTTCGGCGGGGTCGCCGGAATGTCACTCGGACTCACCCTCGCGCTCGGGTTCGGCGCGATCACCCGTACACTCGTGATCAACTCGGATACGGCGACTTTCCTGCAGGCCCTGTACGTGGTCGTCATGGGGTATCTGGGGTTGGTGGTCGGCGCCAAGCAGGGCGAGTGGATGAGCACGGATACGGTCAAGGCGTTGTTTCGTCAGGAGCGAAGCATTCCGCGGCACAAGATCCTCGACACCTCCGTGATCATCGACGGACGTATCTTCGACATTGCCGACTCCGGTTTCGTGGATGGAGTCCTGGTGGTGCCGCAGTTCGTGCTCAACGCTCTCCAACAGGTCGCGGAGTCGAGCGATCCTTTGAAGAGCAATCGGGGGCGACGTGGGCTCGATATCCTGCAGAAGCTGAAGGGCAGCGCGGACGTCGACGTGCGCATCTCGGACATCGATTTCCCCGACAGCCCCGACATCGACGCCAAGCTCATGGATGTGGCGAAACAGCTCCGGGGCCAACTCGTCACCAACGACTTCAACCTCCATAAGGTAGCGCAGCTCCGCGGCATCCCCGTTCTCAACATCAACGAGCTCGCGAACTCGCTCAAACCGGTCGTTCTGCCCGGCGAGACGATGGCGGTGTGTTTGATCAAGGAGGGGAAGGAGGCCGGGCAGGCGGTCGCCTATCTGGACGATGGGACGATGGTCGTGGTGGACGACTCCGGCCATCTCATCGGCGAGACCGTCGAGGTGGTGGTGACTTCCGTTCTGCAGACGACGGCCGGCAAGATGATCTTCGGCAAGCAACCCGAGGACGCGGCGGCTGCCTCTCGCGCGCAGACTCACTGAAAGACGTCGTGAAACTCCTCGGTGGGTTTGAGGGCGTCCGGCGCCGGACGGCGCGAACCTGATGGACGCGGAGCTCGGCGACGGAGCTCTGATTGCCCGCAGCCGCGACGGCGACGCGGAGGCGTTCCGCGCGCTCTTCGACCGCAAACATCGGCGCGTATATCTGATCGCCTATCAGATACTGGGCGATCAGGGGCTCGCCGAGGATGTCGTTCAAGAGGTTTTTGTCACGCTCTGGGAACGATCCGGCGACTACGACGAGACGATGCCGCTCGATCCCTGGCTCCGACGGGTGACGGTGAATCGTGCGATCGACTACTGGCGGTCGCGTGCGAAGCGGCGGCGCGGGCAGGTCGAGGTATCGCCGGGCCGCGATCCGGACACGGTCCTGGATGCCGGATTGTCGGCGGCGACGGCGAATCTGGGAGACGGCTTCGACCCCCAAGCCCTCGTCGGTTGGCAACAGCTACAGGCGATCTGGGACGAGCTTGCGGCGCTGCTGCCTCCACAACAGCGTGCAGCGTTCGTATTGCGACACATCGAGGGCATCGCCACGCCCGAAGTGGCCGATGCATTGGGATGCAGTGCCTCCGCGGTGCGCTCGCATGTCGCCGAAGCGCGCCGGGTGCTGAAAGCCGCGCTCGGAGCGCGCTATCCGGAGCTGCTGGGCGATTCCTGAGAGCCCCTGACCGTACCGACAGCGCACCGCCTCGTACCGACCGTGCACCGCCTGGTACCGACAGTGCTCCGCCTGGTACCGGCGGCGCTCCGCCTGGGACCGACGGTGTTCTGCCCCGTGTCGGCAGCTTTCCGCTCCGTCCCGGCACTTTTTCTTGGACGTTTGGCCGGCGGTCTGCGTATACGGAAGTGGACCTTCTGAACGGCCGGCCGGAGACGCACGATGAGCGAAACTCGAGGCACCCCGCGAGACGACCGCACCCCCGACGTTGACGGCTTTCGAGACCTCATCGACAGGCCTACGCCCGAGCTTGACTCCTCGAGCCTTTGGTGCGGCATCGAGGCTCGGTTGACCGAACGCTCCCGGCCGGCGCAAAGGGCGACGGGCTGGGCCGCCGCGATGACTCCCGGCCGGATGGCCTGGGGCGCCGTCGCGATGGTGCTGGTGATCCTCGCATCGTGGGCCGCGCTCGTGACCCGGACGCCCGGCACCGCTCCGCAGATCGTGCTGTTGATGCCGCCACAGCCGGAGGCGCCGTCGTTCGACGCAACCACGGCGGCGGCCGAGCCCGGATCCGGGGCGCAACTTTCGGGAGGCGTGCGCGCGCAGGAGGTCGGCCCGGTGACCTCGGAAGATGCGCCGTTGCAGCTCGATGTGCGCCTCGTGCGGGGTTACAACGGTGTCCCGCCCGCGGACGTCAGCGCGTCCCCGACCGCCGGGGCGGGAGGGGCGGACGCGCTCCGCGACGCGCGTGCAAGCATCGAGGGCTTGCTTCCGTTCGAGTCCTATGGCCTCGTCGGCAGCGCTCGAATCACGCTCGACGATAGTGCTCCGCTGGTAATCATTCTGTCGGGCGACTACCGTCTGCTGACACGGTCTGTCCAGACGCGTGCATCGCCACAGCGGACGGTGCTCATCGAGGGTCTCGAGCTCGTCGGCGTCGGGCAGGAATCGATGCCCTCCGACCTGAGCCTCGAGCCGGGAAGGCTGTATATCCTCGGCGTCTTGCCGGACGGCGTCGAGGATCCCGAGTTGGTACTTCTGATCCGCGCGCGGGCGCAACGCGATGGGGGTGGGTAGACGATGGCCGAATTCGTCTGTCGCGTCGGTACCGCGGACGGGATCCGCAGCCGATCCGTCACCGCCGAATCGGCCGAGCGCGCCCGTGAGATTCTGGCGGAACAGGGGGTCGAGATCTTCGCCGTTCGCCGGGGCGACGGTTGGATCCGAAGCCTGATCCGCTCCGACACGACAAGCCGACGCGCCGAGCAGGCCACGGGCCGGGACATCGCCTCCGGCGGCGATCGCGCGGACAGTACAACCCGGCGTCCCTTTGCCCGCCGTCACGTCGCCGCCGCAGACCTGCTCCTGCTGACCGAGGAGTTGGCGGCGCTGATACGCGCCGGGCTTCCGCTCCTGAAGTGCATCGACAT
Organism: uncultured Acidobacteriota bacterium; assembly: GCA_964430745.1. GTDB lineage: Bacteria > Acidobacteriota > UBA890 > UBA890 > UBA890 > CBDCGW01. The sequence goes on from CAYSHI010000377.1 coordinate 3,574, forward strand.
TCTACGGCAGCGCCGCGGAGGCACGGCGGCGGGCGGCGTGCTCGACAGAATACGAGATCGGGTCGCGGCTGGGATGAGCCTGTCGTCCGCCTTCGCCCAGGAGGATCCCGAGCTCCGCATTCCGCGTTTGTTCGTGACATCTGTTCGCATCGGAGAGAACAGCGGCGATCTCGAGGGGGCGTTGCGCCGCTACGCGCACCATCTGGGGCGCGCGCAGACGCTGCGAAGCCGGGTGCGTGGAGCCCTGCTGTACCCGGCGGCGCTGCTAGCAGTGTCGCTCGCGGTGATCGGCATCCTGCTGGGCTTCGTGTTGCCGCGTTTTGCCGATTTTTACGCCAGCCACGAGGCGGCGCTGCCCTTGCCGACGCGTGTGTTGATGAGCGTGTCCACGCTGGCGGAAGGGCGTGGCAACCTCGTCATGATCGGTCTCGTCGTGATCGTCGTGATGGTGGTCCTTGCCGCTCGGAGCGAGGCGGGGAGGGAGTTGCGCGAACGGGCGAGCATGCGGCTTCCGCTGCTCGGGGGCCTCCGTCGCCTCTATCTCGACGTCGAGTCGAGCCGCACCATGGCCACGCTGCTGCGCGGCGGAGCTCCCCTGACCGAAGCCATTGCGGTGGCCGCCGAAGGCACCGACCACGGGTTTTATCGCCGCCGTCTCCGGCAAGTGGGCGAGATGGTCAGCGAGGGCAACAGCCTGCACCGGTCGCTGGAGGTCAACGGGCTGATGGACTTGATGGGCCTGGAGATGGTGGAGGTCGGCGAATCCACCGGCACGTTGGAGGAGATGCTCGGCCACGTTGCCGACAGCTACGACGAGGTTCTCGATCGGCGCCTCAACACGGCGGTCGGGTTGCTCGAGCCCGCGGTACTGGTGACGATGGGACTGTTCCTGGCCGCTGTCCTGTTGTCGCTCTATATGCCGTTGTTCAACGTCGTACAGGTCGTTGGTTAAGGAGGGTAGGGTGGCGGAGAAGCACTCGATATCGGGCTCGGTGGCAGGTACGGCGCGGCTCGAGCGCTCGGAGGCCGAGCGGCGGGCCCAGGAGATGGGCATCCCCTTCGTCAAGCTCGACGCCGCTCAGCTCGACCGCGAGCTCCTGGCCGAAATGCCCATCGAGCTGATGGTCCGCCATGCTTTCCTGCCGCTCGCTCGCACCGAGGATGGTGACCTCGAGGTGGCGTTGGCCGACCCCGGAGACATCGCCAATATCGATGCCATCGAGGGGCTGCTCAACGTCGCCGTGTACGTGCGCGCTGCGGCCGCCTCGGACATCGAGCAGGCGCTTCGATTCGCGGGGGCCGGAGAACGCATTCTCGCGGAAGTGCGCCGTGGGTTCGAGGAAGACGCCTCCAGCGGGGCCGATGCCGACGAGGGCATAACCCTCGCCTCCCTGGCCACGAGCGAGGATCCGCCCATTGTCCGACTGCTCGATACCACCATCGTCAATGCTCTCGAGCGTCGGGCATCCGATATTCACATCGAGACGCGCGAGGACTCCGTCTGGATCAAGTACCGCATCGACGGCGTGCTCTATCCCGCCGTCGACCCGATCGATCTGCGCCACCATGATGCGCTGGTGTCGCGGGTGAAGGTGATGAGCGACCTGGATATCGCCGAGAAGCGCGTGCCCCAGGACGGGCGCTTCAAGCTGAACCTGCAGTCCCGCAAGGTCGACTTCCGTGTGTCGATCATGCCGTCGATCCACGGAGAAGACGCGGTCATCCGTATTCTCGACAAGCAATACCTGTCGGAGGAATTCGACGATCTGCGGCTCGACCGACTCGGTTTTACAGGCGTCGAGCTCGACAAGGTGCGCAAGTACATCCGCGAGCCGTACGGCATGTTCCTTGTCACCGGCCCCACAGGTTCGGGCAAGACGACGACCTTGTACGCCGGACTGTCGGAGATCCGCACCGAGGAAGACAAGATCATCACCATCGAAGACCCGGTGGAGTACCAGATCGGCGGCATCACGCAGATCCCCGTGAACGAGAAGAAGGGGCTGACCTTCGCACGCGGCTTACGTTCGATCCTGCGTCACGATCCCGACGTCATCATGGTGGGTGAGATCCGCGACCCGGAGACGGCCAGCATCGCCGTGCAGTCGGCGCTCACCGGACACCTGGTGTTCACCACCGTGCACGCCAACAACGTCTTCGACGTCATCGGCCGCCTGTTGAACATGGGTGTGGAGACCTACAACTTCGTCTCGGCGCTCAACTGTGTGCTCGCGCAACGGTTGGTGCGTCTCATCTGCGAGCATTGCCGGCGGCCGATGGAGCCTGACGAGAAGCTGCTCGCGGCCTCGGGCTTGGCGGCCGTCGACGTCGCGCAGCACACCTTCTACGAAGGTGCCGGCTGCGCCCTTTGCCATGGCACCGGGTACCGCGGCCGCACGGTCATCGCCGAGTTGCTCGACATGTCCGACACCACGCGGGAGCTCATTCTCGACCGCCGGCCGATCTCCGAGATCAAGCGTCACGCAATGCAGGGCGGAATGAGCCTGTTGCGCCAGTCTGCGGTGGGCAAGGCCCTCCTCGGCCAGACCACGTTGCAGGAGATCAACAAGGTGACCTTCGTTGAGTAACGCCATCGCGGTGTCGATCGTGCCCGGCGAGTTGCGCTTGCTCGTGGCCGGCGGAAACGGGGACATGAAGCCGCTGCATCGTCTTGCTCGCGAGCTTCCGCCGGGCGCGGTCCGTGCAGGGCTGCGCTCGCCGAATGTCGTGGATCCGGCGGCGGTCGGCGGGGTGCTCGAGGAGCTCGCCGGCGAGGCCCGCGTGGGACGTGAGAGGGGCGGCATGGTCTCCGTGTTGGTTCCCGACGCCGCGGCTCGCATGGCGCTGTTGCCGCTGGAAGGCGCTGACCCCTCTCGGGCGGAGGGGGAGGCGATGGCGCGATGGGCTCTCGGTGATCTCCTGCCGGTCGACGCAGCCGCTGCCCGCGTGGACTGGTCGATCATTGCCGAGCAGGGGCAGGAGCCGGCGGTTGGTTGGTTGCTCGCCTTCGGTGCCGATCCCCTGGTGATCGAGGAATACGAATCGGTGGTGCAGCAGCTGGGCTGGACTCCCGGTCGGGTTGTGCCGCTTACCCTGGCACTGGCGGTCGGGGCGCGGGACATCGTCGACGATGATTCGCCCGGAACCGCGCGCGTCGTGATCAGCGGTTTCGGCGGCCAGGCGGCGTGCCTGGTAGAGGCCGCCGGCGTTCCGCGCCTACACCGGGCGTGGAGAGGAGGGCAGCCGGATTTGGCCCACGAGCTCGCCGCCATCGGTCGCTACACAGAGCAGCGCCTCGAGCTCACCGTCGTCGAGGCCGTTGTCGCCGGACCGGGGCCGTGGCGCAGCCGTGCCGCAGCGGGTTGCGAAGCGCTCGGCTGGAGGGTGCACACGCGCTCGCGCTGGGCGGCCCACATCGGCGCGGTGCAACCGTGAAGCGGATACCCGTCAACCTTGCCACCAATCCCATCGAGCATCGGCAATGGCTGCGGCGGGTCAAGCTGGTCGCGATTCAGGTGGCCGTCGTGCTGACCGCGCTGCATGCCCTTGTCGCCTGGACGCTGCTCGATCAGCCGCGCGTCAAGGCTCCCGATCAGGAAGTCATCGAACCTCTGCGAGCCTGGGGCGCAGAGGTGGAGAACACCATGGCCACGGCCGATCCGCGTGGAGCGCGAAGCCTGGCGATGTCGGTGGATCTGGCCAACGCGTTGATCAATCAGAGGGCCTTCCCCTGGGGCCGGTTGTTCTCGGCCGTCGAGACCGTGATCCCGGACGACGTGCGACTGGAGATCATCCAACCGGTGGCGACCGGCGACGGCGTGCGGGTCACGCTCACCGCGGCGTCGAGTTCGGGGGACTCGCTGCTGGAGTTCCTCGCCGAGCTGGAGGGGCGCTCGGAGTTCTATGCCGTCTACCCCGGACGCCAAACGGTCGGCCCTGACGGCGACATGCGCCTCTCCGTCGAGGCGCTGGCGCGTATCGTCCCGCGCGAGTCTCCCATCGACGAGCAACGGCCGTGAAGCGCGCACCGCTGAGGTCGCTCGTCGGCCCGGTGATGGGCCTGGCTGTGGCGGTGGTTGTCGCCAACGTGGCCGTGTTCGCCGCCTGGACGGCGCCGCGATGGAGCGCGCGGTGGGCCGTGGTCGGCGCCTCCCGTAGCGCCGAGGGCGTGCGGCTACGCGTTGAGCCCGCCGTACAGCGTATGCGCGACACGTACGGTCGCGTGAACCGCGCCGAGCAAGACATCGAAGCGTTCCGCGCGCACATGACCAACAGCGTAGGGGGCTCCGACCTCCTCGGCATGCTCATGGACGCCGCGGACACCGTCGGCATCCGGATCGACGACGCCAGTTTGCAGTACTCGCCGGTGGACGATCTCGGCGTTGCCCGCCTCGGCATCACGCTGCCGGTGACCGGCACCTACGAGGCCGTTCGCCATCTGCTCGACGAGCTGCTCTATCTCCCCGTATTTCTCATCGTCGACGGCATCGGTCTCCAGGCGGTCGAGCAGGGCACGGTGCCGCGCCCGGGCCTGGGGTCGGCAGGCGACGCCGTTCGCGTCGATCTGGCCCTGAGCGTATTCGTCGACGACGACGAGCTCGATGCCGCCCTCTCGACGACCCCGCCTCCGCCGATACGCGTCTCCGCCGCCGCCGCGCGCGAGGCCGAGAATCTGCGGCGGGCGATGGTCGGCGACGACGCCGGCGAGCTCGCCGACGCCCTGATGGCGCGGTTGGCGGCCTTGCCGCCTCTTCCCGTCGACGCCGACTCCTTGACCATCGATCTGCAAAGACTCGACCTGCCGCCCGAGGTCGTCGAGCCCTCTCGCAACCTGTTTTCCATCCCTCCGCCGCCGGCTCCGCCGCCGGCGATGATCGATGAGCCGCTGGAGATGACGACGCCGGAGCCCGATGTTCCCGTGCGGCTCCTGGGCGTCCTGTTGGTCGAAGGCCGCTGGCACGCCAGCCTGACCGATGATGTCGAGCTCTTCGTCGTGCAGGCGGGCGATCGCCTCCCCAACGGCGTGCACGTGATCGAAGTGGGGGCCGACTACGCCGAACTCGAATTCAATGACCGTCGTACCCGCCTCACCCTGGAAGGAAGTCGACCATGATTCTCGAACCGTTGCGCCGCTGCCGGGCGGCACTCCTCTTGACGTCGCTGATCGTCGCCGCCGGATGCGCCGGCAATCAGGCGTTGAGTCAAGCCGACCTCGAGATGGAGCGCGGCAATCTCGATACGGCCATCGCCTACTACCAGAACGTCCTCCTCCAGGATCCGGGCAACACCGAGGCCAAGATCAAGCTCAAGATCGCCAAGCTGCAGGCGTCGCAGGAGCACGAGAAGACCGGTGTCGTGCTGATCGAGACAGGCGACTACGAGCAAGCGGTGAACGAGTTGCAGCTCGCCGTCAGGCTGGATCCCGGGAACGAGATGGCGATGCGCGAGCTCGGCCGTGCGCAGGAGCTGTGGGTGGCGCAGGAGCGCGCGGCGGAGGGCGAGCTCACGCCGCGGGAGATCGCTGTCCGCGACGCCGCGGGAGCGCAGTCGGTCGTGCCGAGTCTGCAACCGCAGGTTACCGGCCCGATCTCGTTCGACTTCCGCGACGCCCCGGAGCGCGAGATCTATCGCACGTTGGCTCGGGTTGCCGGCTTGAACGTCATGTTCGAGCCCACGCTCTCGGACGACATCACGACATTCCAGGTCGAGGGCACGACGTTCGACGAAGCCCTGCGCGTGCTCACGACGTCGCGAGGGCACTTCACCAAGGTGCTGTCGCCCAACACCTTCATGGTGGTCCCCGACGACGTCACCAAGCGACGCGAATATGCCGACCAGGTGATGCGCACCTTCTACCTGTCGAACGCCACCGCGGCTACGGTCGAACAGCAGATCCGCACCATTCTGGCGACCCAACAGGTGACATCGAACCCGGATCTCAACACCGTCACCGTGCGCGACACGCCGGAAGCCCTCGATGTCATCTCTCGGCTCGTGGATTCCTCCGACAAGGCGATGGGGGAGATCCTGCTCGAGGTCGAAGTGTTGGAAGTCAGCAGCGAGGTGGTGTCCAACTACGGGCTCGCCCTCGAACCCTTCAGCGGCACCGCGCAGATTTACCCGCAGACGACGGCCGAGGGTGATCTCGTCGGCCGGTCGCTCCAGTCGCTCAGTAATCTGACCTCGGCCGACGTGTTCGTCACGATCCCATCGCTCTTTTACCAGTTTCTGCGAACCACCAACGACTTCAAGCTGGTTGCACAGCCCAAGCTGCGAGCCAGCGAGGGTGAGACCACGACGTTGCTGATCGGCGAAGAGGTTCCCGTGGTTACGACCACCTTCAATCCGCAATCGACGATCGGCGGCAACGTGGTGCCGATCTCGAGCACCGAGTACAAGGACACCGGCATCCAGCTCACGGTGCTGCCGCGCGTACATTTCAACGATGAGATCACCCTCGAGATCGACATCAAGGTGTCGGCGGTGACGGCCACGGCGACGATCATCAGCGTCGGTGAGTTGCCGGTCTTCACCACGCGACAGGTGACCGGGAAGATTCGCCTGCGCGACGGCGAGACCAACGTCATTGCCGGGCTGTTGCAGGACAACGACATTCGACGACGGCGCGGCATCATCGGCCTCGACGACGTGCCCGGATTCGGAGACGTGCTGTCCAACACCGAGGACACGAGCGATCAGACCGATATCGTCATCTCGATCACGCCGCACCTGATCCGAGCAGCCGACATCACCGCCGAGGACATGAGCCCCGTCTACGTGGGCACACAGACGGCGGTTTCGGGCGGGGCCTTCCCGGTCAGTTCCGGTGCGGGTGGCGTCGGTGCGATTCGAGGCGGCGTCCCGGCGGCGGTGGCGGCGGGTACGGGAGCCGATGCCGAAGTCCCACCCGCGACGCTTTCGATGCTGCCGGCCAACCATGTCGTTGCGGTCGGCGAAGAGTTCGCCGTCGACGTGACCGTCGATAGCGCCGCGGAGGTGTTCTCCGCGGGCTTCCAGCTCCAGTACGATCCGGCCGTTCTCTCGTACGTCGACTATTTCGAAGGTGGGTTTCTCGACCGTGACGGGGTCGAGATCACCATGCAGGCGAACGGCGGCGGGCCGGGCATCGTCCGCATCGGCATGACCCGCATGGGAAGCGAGGTTGGGGTCGCCGGCGGCGGCTCGCTCGTGACACTGGTGTTTCGCGCCGTCGGACCCGGGGCCTCGAACATCGAGATCACCTCCGCCGCGTTGCGGCGGCCGCTCGGCGCCATGTTGGCGGCGCAAGTCAACGGCGCCAGCGTGCAGGTTCGCGAGCAGGAGCAACAAGAGTGATGACCATGATGGTGCGGCGAGATTCGACGGGCTCACGGCACGCTGCTGCGATCGGTGCGGGGCACGCGCGCCGCACCTCGCCGGCCGGCTTCACGTTGATCGAGCTGGTCATCGTGGTCGGGATCGTCGGCATTCTCGCCGCCGCTGTGTTGCCGTTGGCGCGTTGGTCGGTGAAACGGCAGAAGGAGTACGAGCTGCAGGCCAACCTCCGTGTCCTTCGCAACGCCCTCGATCGCTACCACGATCTGGCCGTCGCCGGGCTTATCGAGCTGAACCCCGGAGACACGGGTTATCCGCCCGATCTGCAGGTGCTGGTGGACGGCGTCGAGCTCACCGGCGAGCTTCCCTCCCCGATACCGGGTGTGTCCGACGAGTACGCGGCCTCGGGGGCCGGGCTCACCGGAGGCGTGTCCGGCCGTATGCAATCGGAGGGCGCGGGTGCGGCAGGGATCGGCGCGCCGGGCGCCGATCTCGGCGGCGGACGCGCGGGACTCGGAACGGGGAGTGGGGGACGAGGGGCAGAGCGGTCGTTTCCCGGCCTCGGCGCGCGCTTCGAGGTTCCAGCGGGTGTCGGACCGGGGTCCGCCCGGGCGTCCGGCGGGCAGCGTGGCGGCGGCTCTCGCTCCAGTTTGGGTCTGAGCGATGCCGGCATCGGCGGCCGGGTCGGCGACCGGCGCGCCGGCGTCGACCGTGGCGCTACGGGCATCGACAAGCTCGTCCTCTTGCGCCGCCTGCCCGTGGATCCTTTTACCGGCAGCTCGAACTGGGGATTGCGATGCTACGGCGATAGCATCGCCGATCGTTCATGGTGCGGTCGCAACGTTTTCGACGTCTATTCGCGGGCCCTCGGTAACGGCATCGACGGCCGGCCCTACAGGGAATGGTGACCCTCATGCGCAGGAACACCGAGCGATCGTCGCGGGCCGCGCGCGGGTTCACGTTGCTCGAGCTCATCGTCGTGATGACGCTCATCGGCCTGCTGGTGGGGATTGCCCTACCGGCCTATCGGGATGCTACCCAGCGCGCACGCGAGGCGGCCCTGCGCGAGGATCTCCGCGGTATGCGCGAGGCCATCGACGAATACCAGACCGACAAGGGTGAGTACCCGCCGGCGCTCGAGGATCTCGTCCTGGCGGGTTATCTGAGGGGGTTGCCGGAGGATCCGATCACCGAGTCGGACGCCACCTGGGTGCCCGAGTACGCCCCGTGGGAGATGGTGGAGCAGGGCTCCATCGCGGGCGTGTTCAACGTGCGCTCGGGTGCCGAGGGCGAGAGCCTCGACGGCACGCCCTACGCGGAGTGGTGAGGATGACCCGATCGACGGACCGGCCGCGAAGCTCTCACGCGGCCGAGGGTTTTACGTACCTCGGCCTGATGGTGGTGATCGCCATCGTCAATATCGGCCTCGGAGTGGCCGTGACGAGCTGGGGCGTCATCGGCAAGCGGGCCAAGGAAACCGAGCTCATCTGGCGGGGGCAGCAATACGTCCGGGCGCTGGGTTGTCATCGCGAGCAGACAGGAGGGCCGCCCGAGAAGCTCGACGACTTGCTCGAATCCGATTGCATCCGCGCTTTGTATCCGGAGCCCATGAATCCCGATCGGGGCTGGCGCATCATTCGCGAGTCGGACCTTCGCGCGCAAGGGGGCGGGTTCGGCGCCTCCGCCTCCGCCTCCGCCACCGGCCTCTCTCCCGCCGAGGAAATGCTCGACCGATTGGCCTCATTCGGCCGACCGGGCATGGGCGGCGGTACCGGCACGCGCGGAGGGCCCGGATCTTCGGGACCGGCCCCGGGGCAGTCCTCCGAAAATCAGCCGCGCATCATGAACGCCGGGCCCGAAATCGCCGAGCGGCTGCAAGGGCGCCTGCAGGAGCTCACCGACCGGCTACGGCAGAATTCGGCCGCCGGCAGCGGCAACGGTATCGTCGGTGTGGCGAGCTTCTCGCCGGACGAGTCGCTGCGCCTTTACGAGGGCGAGAACACCTACGACGCCTGGCGCTTCGTGGCCCGGTAGGGCCGCGCGCACATGCTACTGTCGAGGCCTCCAGCGGGGTGGTGAATGACTCGCGGGAGCTCGTCAACACCCCGCCAGTCGTCGTCCGAGATGACACCGAGAAAAGACGCATGATTCCTGCCAGGCGCTGGTCCGAGGTCGGACGCCGTCGTTGGCTCCTCGCGCTGACCGTCACGCTGCTTCTGGTCGTCGGCACGGCGTGCGGCCGCGGCGCAGACGTCTCCGAGCCGGCGGCCGAGCACCGCCCGGTTGTCCTCATCGTCGTCGACGCATTGCGCGCCGATCACCTGGGAACCTACGGCTACGACCGGCCGACGACGCCCCATCTCGACGCCTGGGCCGAGCGTGGCCGCGTGTTTGAACGCGCCTGGGCGACCTCCCCGTGGACCCTGCCGTCGTTCGGTTCCATCCTCACCGGGCAACTGCCCAGCGCGCACTCGGCGGGCATCGAAGTGGGGGAGGGCGCCGATGCCGACGTCGAAGTGGTTGCGGCGCGCAACTTCGTCAGGTTGGCCTCGAGTGTTCCGACCGTCACCGAGCTTCTGGCCGCCGAGGGCTTCGCCACCGGAGCCTTCGTCGCCAACCCCTTCCTCGACCCGCGATTCGGCCTCGACCGGGGTTTCGTCGACTATGACCACTACGAGACCAGCAACTCGGACCTGCGGCCGGCGGCGGAGGTCGTCGATCGCGCGCTCGACTGGATCGACGGCACCGGCGGGCGGCCGTTCTTTCTCATGTTGCACTTCTTCGACCCCCATCTCGACTACGATGCTCCTCCTCCGTTTCGCGGTCGCTTCGCCGAAGCGTCGGCGGAGGGTCTGGATCTCCCGGTGCGAGGCTTGTGGCCGATTCGCAATCGCCTCGACACGATGCCGGCTGCCGAGAGGGATTTCATCGTCGCCGCGTACGATGAGGAGCTTGCCTACGTGGACGCCGAGCTCGGCCGCCTTTTCGACGAGCTCGAGTCGCGGGGGGTCCTGAACGACGCCGTCGTTCTGCTGACCGCCGACCACGGCGAGGCTTTCTTCGAGCACGACGGATTCGAGCACGGCCATGCGATGTACGAAGAGGTCCTGCGAATACCCTTGATTCTGTGGGGGCCACAGGTGAGCCCGGGTCGCGATGCGACACCGGTTTCCTTGATCGATGTGGCGCCGACGATCATGGCCGCGGCGGGCGTCGGGTCCGATCGTGCCGCCGCCGCGGTATCCGTCGACGAGCCTCTGCCGGCGACCATGCCGGGCATCTCGCTTCTGGAGCTTCATGACACGTCGCCGCCGGTGGTGCGCGACATCGTCGCCGAGCGGGTTCTGTACGGCCCGGAGGCCAAGGCCATCGTGAGCTGGCCATACAAGGCGATTCTCGAGATCGATACCTCCGAGGCCAGGCTCTTCGACCTTTCCGCCGACCCCGGCGAGCAACGGGATCTGTCGGCGGATCGCCCGCAAGACCTGAGCGAGCTGCTCGGCAGGCTGGCGGAGGCTCTCACGGAGGCGAAGGCGCTGGGCGCGGGGGCCGAGGCCGAGCTCGACGCGGAGTTGCTTCGCCGCCTACGGGCTCTCGGCTACATTCGATGACCGTGTCGTCGGGTCGGTTCCTATTCCGAGCGCCGTCGTCGTTTCGCCGCCGCCGACGCGGCCCGTTCCGGGGCAGCCGAGCGTTCTGGGCGGCGCTGCTCGTCTCGATCGCTCTGTCCGGCTGCGTCGGCGATGCCGGCGACGTCGCAGATGACGCTCCGGGCGACCGGGTACTCGGGCCGCCGCAGGTCGAGTTCATGCTCGACGAGGCCGCGTTCGACCAGCCGCCGCGTCCGTCGATGGTGGCGTTCGATGTGGTTTCCGCCGATATGGATCAGGACGGCGATCCGGATCTGCTCATCAGCTGGCACAACCTCGCGGCGCTGGAGCTTTTCGAGAACGACGGCGGCTCGTTCGTCCGTTTGAATCCGGATGCCGACGATCGCAGCGGCCTGTTCGAGAATCCGGGGATATCACGCCTCTACGCCGGCGAAGAGGAAATGCTCGACAAGGTTCGTCGAGCGGAAACGGCGGGCGTGTTTCTCTGGCACGATCCCAGTCCACGCGACCAGTGGAACGTCTACGTGGTGCCTGAAGACGAGCCGGTGCGCCTGGAGCTGCGCGCCAATCGGGCGCTGCAGCCGCGGCTGGATGCGCGGTTCACCGGCAGCTCCGGCGAGTTCACACGCACTCTCGTGATCGATACCGAGATGCACTTCCGCGTCGACGTGGAACTGGTGGCGACGCAGCTGGCGGCGGCGGCTTCGCTGCCGATCTTCGTCGGGCTCGATCTGAGCCCGGTCGGTCGTGAGGTGTCGCTGTGGAAGGACGACCCACACGGCATCGCCTGGGTGCACGTTCGCGGCACGCCGGCGCCCGAGCTCTTCATCACGCGAGGCGGGCTGGCCGGCGCGCTGGTGCCGCCGCACGATCCGAAGCGCGATCGCTTCTTCGAACACGTCGATGCCGACCTCTTGTTCGAGGACGTGAGCGCGATGATTCCCGCCGGCTATGGTCGCGGCCGGCGCGTCGAGTGGGTGGACGTCGACGGCGACGGGGTCAACGAGCTCTATATCGGCAACACCTCGACACCCAACGCACTGCTGTCGGTAGGCGACGCCGGTTCCTACGAAGACGTTGCCGGTTCGCTCGGGCTCGACTTCGTCGAGGGCGACACGTTCGCCTGGCTCGACGTCGACGGCAACGGCCTCGACGACCTCGTGTTCGTCGACGAGTCGGGGTTTTCGGTTGCCCGCAATGGCGGTGAGCGGAGGTTCGAGGTCGTCCCCGGATCCGACATCGGGTTGTTGTTCCCCGCCTCTTCGATGCCGGGCACGGAGGGCCCGTTCACGAGTCTCTCCCTGCATGTCGTCGACTTCGACAGCGACGGCCGACTCGACGTCTGGCTCAGTGGGCATGGTGAAGGTCGTGGTCACGCGCTCTACAGGGGCACGGGGTCGGCCTTCGTCGACGTGACCGCCGAGCTCGGCCTCGACCGCGCGCCGATGACCAACAGAATCGTTTTTTTCGACATCGAAAACGACGGCTACCTCGACGCGATGATCTTCGGCGGGTCGCAGATGTGGGCCCGCAACCGGGGAGGGGGGCGGTTCGACCTTGAAGAGATCGATCCGCGATGGCGCCTGCGTGAGTTCACGCACGCCGCGGCCGCAGATGTCGATGGAGACGCCCTCGTCGACGTCGTACTTGTGGGCCACCGTCGCATGGTGGCGCGGAATGTCACGCGTGCGGCGGGGCGGGCGGTGACCGTGCTGCCCCGCGCTTCGACGGGCGACCCTGTGGGCACGTTGGTGACGGCTGTCTACACCGGCGGCATGAGTCGTGCCCAACGCTTCGGGTCGGCTCTCACGACGCGCTATTCTCAGGGTCTGGGGCCGCTGCACTTCGGCATTCCCGCGGGCGACGCCATCGAGCGCCTCGTGATCCGCTGGCCCGACGGCGACATCGAGGAGCGCGTCGTGCAGGCGCGCGAGGACTTCATCGAGATATTCCAATGAGGGCATTATCTATGCGGCGACATCTCTTGTGGGCGTTCATCGGCGCCGTGGCATTGTCGATCGGTGCCTGCTCGGGGGCGACCGGTCCCTCGCGACCGCAACGGACGCCGAACATCATTCTGCTGACCGTCGACACGTTGCGAGCCGACCACCTCGACGTCTACGGATACGAGCGCGCCACAGCCCCGGCTGTGGGCCGGCTTGCCGCCCGTGGGGTGCGCTTCGCGCACGCCGTCTCGCAGGCGCCCTGGACGCTGCCGGCGATGGCATCGGTGCACTCGTCGCTGTATCCCCTCCAGCACGGCGCCTTCGCCGCCGAAACGGCCCTGCCCGAGACGGCCGAGACCCTTGCCGAGCGGCTCGCGGGTGCCGGCTATCGCACCGTCGCCGTGGTCTCGCATGAGTTCGTCGCCGCCAAGCACGGCTTCATGCAAGGATTCGAAATCTTCGATGAGAGCAACGTCCTCGGGCACGACGCGGTGACGTCGCGGGACCTGACCATGACGGCGCTGACGGAACTGGAGCAGGCTGGCGAGCCCTTTTTTCTGTGGGTCCACTATTTCGATCCTCACTTCACCTACGTTCGCCATCCGGACGTCGGCTTCGCGGATGGCTACACCGGTGAGTTGCCCGACGAGCTCACTTCCGATCGCCTCGTCAGCAACAGGCGGCAGCCCATGGCCGAAGAGGATCTGGCCTTCGTCCGCGCGGTGTACGACGAGGAGATCGCCCACACCGACCGATGGATCGGCACCCTCGTCGAGGGGCTCGACGACCGCTACGGCGCCGACGACAACGTCTTCATCTTCACGGCCGATCACGGCGAGTATTTCCTCGAGCGCGGTCGCTTCTTCCACGGGAGGGACGTTTACGGGGAGCTCGTCGACGTGCCTCTGATCGTCGCGGGAGCGATCGACGAGCACCTCCGGGGCACAGTTGCCGACACCGTCGTCGAGACGCGCAGCATTCCGCGCACGGTCATGGGCTTGCTGGGGTTGCCGCCCGACGGCTTCGACGGCGTCGACTTGCTCGAGGTCGCGCGAGGCCGCGCGGGGCCGCCGGCTATCGCCGAGGGTTCCTGGGCCTTCGGCGCCGACTCACGGAAGGTGGGTGTGTGGCACGAAGGGTGGAAGCTGATCCACCGCCTCGACGACGGCGGGTATGAGCTCTACGATCTGCTTGCCGACCCCACCGAGAGACACGACCTGTTTGGCGAGGTCGGCGCGACCGACGAGCGAGTCGTCGCATTGAAGCGGCGCGTGGATGATCTCCGGGCGCTTCCTCGGCTCGAGCCTCAGCCCGTGGGATTGACGCCCGAGGCCGTCGAGCGACTCCGAGCGTTGGGCTATATCCGCTGACGGGATGGGAGCGCGGCAGCGTCTCGCAAGTCCGTCAGACGTTCCACAGCCCGAGGGCGTAGCGCCAGGTGCTGATCAGGTTGCCGTAGACGCCGTGCCGCAGGACGAGCAGCTCGTAGGCCATGAAGAGCCACAGCTCGGCGACGACCAGCACGCCGATCAACGCCGGCCCGACCTTCTGCAACCGCGCCCTGCCCGAGCACCAGGCGACCGCCCCGCCGATGCCGATGATCAGCAACGGGGTTGCCGAGACGTAGCGGCGGGCACCGAAGGCGGCCCCCTGGCCGTAGGGATGGATGACGTCGATGAAGACCAGCGCCAGTATGCCGATGAACGCGGAGAGCGCGACGCTACGCTCGGGCGCGGGAAACGAGCCCATGGCCACCGTCAACAACCCTGCCAGCGCAACCAGCGCCAGCGGCGTCCAGCTCAACCAACCTTCGTAGCCGGTGGAGAGGAGAACCTCCACCAGGCGCGAGAGCGACAGCGGCCGCGGTTCGCCGAGACCCTGGCTGGGGATGATCTCGCCGTGCAAGGCGTACCAGACGTAAGCCTGAGGCAGGTAACCGACGACCCCGCCCGCGATCAGCGCCGCGGTTGAGCGCAGGCGTTGACGCACATCGGGCACCGGCAGCAGCAGAAGGCCGATCGGCACGAGCAGAATGGGGGCGTCCTGCAAGCGTATGGCCACCAGCAGGCCGCCGGCACAACCGGCGACCGCCCATCGCCACCAGGTTGCCGGGTCATGGAAGGCCAACCAGCTCAGCCACACCACCAGCGCACAGGCGAACAACGCCACCGCGTGCGAGTACAACGGCGCCACCATTGTGTAGTAGAGCGCGGGCGTACCGAACCACACCGCGAGAGACGCGGCCAATGCGTATCGCGCGCCGAAGAACTCGCGCACCAACCGACGGCTGAGCTCGAAGCCGACACCGGCCCAGGCGATCGCCGCGATGGCGGCCCCCCATCCGGCCAGTCTGCCGTAACCCATCGGCCCGGTGTCGACGCCCATCGCGGCGGCGGCACGATCCATCGCCAGGCCGACGAGATACCCGGGCAGCCACAGGAGGGCCGGACCGACGGGAAACACGTTGGCCGCGTAGCCCTCCGCGCCGACGCCGAACGGATACCGTGGATCGCCGCCCTCGGGTCGGAGCGCGTCGAATTGATTGGTGAGGTCGAGATCTCCATCGAGGACGATCGACGGCAGGTAGGCGAAGTAGGAGCGGGCGTCGCCCTGCACGACAGGCTCCGAAATTCCGGAGCTGTAGGCTGTACCGAGCACGTGCGCGACGCAGATCAGCGCGGTCACGGCGATGACGACCTTTGTCTGGATGCTGTCCGTCACGTGATCGCCTCTCCGTCAGCGGATGTAGCCGAGAGCTCGCAGCTCTTCGATACGGTCAGGGGACAGATCGACCGGCTCCAGGCGCACCCAATAGGGCGGCGTCGCGTCCAGGGCCTCGCGCATCGATCTCACGAGCTCCGGCCGGGAGCGGGCGATGTTGCGGACCTCGCCCGGGTCGTTCTCGAGGTCGTAAAGTTCCTCCGTTTGCCCGAACGCCGACCAGACGAGACGCCAGTCGTCCCGCTGAATCATCCGGTTGTAGATCCGATGCCGGTAAGGCCTGATCAGATAGTGGATGAGGCGCGAGCGGCCGGGATTCTTGGTGAACGAGAGGGAGGAAAAGCGATCCTGCCGCGCGGCCTGCTGCGCCCAGTCGAGGACGTCCGCGGTCCCTTCGGCGCCGGTGCGCAGCAGCAACTCGAAAAAGTCGCGTCCTTCGAGAGGCGTATCGATGCGGCCGCTCGGTGGCGAAGCCCCGTTTGTCCTGACCTGCACGATCGCCGGGATGCGCACGACTTCGGAGTAGAGGGTTTGCGAGTGACCCATGCCGTCGTGCTCGCCGAATTCCTCGCCGTGATCCGAGGCCACCAGCATGAGTCGTGCACCCGGCAAGTCGCGGTCGAGTGTGGCGAACAGGCGCGCCAGCTCGCCGTCGAGGAAGCGAAGCTCGTCTTCGTAGTATCGCCAGATGCCGTCGTTGCTCTTCGGCAGGATCTCCGCCCCTTCCTCCGGCGTGCTCATGTAGGGGATGTGCGGATCCAGATAGTGGATGTACAGGAAGAGGGGCGCGCGCTCGGGCGCCGCGGTGTCGGTCGGAGCAGGTGGCTGCGCAGTGGCATTCATCGGAGGCGGTGGCAAAGGTCCTGCGGTATTCGCCAAAGCCGGCGGCAGGCGCTCCGCGAGCCATTCTCCGACGCGGTTGGTCACGGTATCGGCGCGGGCGTACTCGGCCGGTGGGTCGGCGACGTACTCGAAGACGTCGAAGCCGCGCCCGTAGCCGGACGCGGGGTCGACGATGACACTGTTGGCGACGAAGGCCGCCGTGTCGTATCCCCGGCTGCTCAACACCTCGGCCAGCGTCACCGTGCTCGGCGAGATGCGAAACAGGAACGACAGCGCCCCGTGCTCCTCCGGCACGGATCCTGTGAAGAAGGAGGCGATCGAGGGTCGCGTCCAGGAAGAGTTGGCGATGACGTCGGTGAACAGCAGCGAGTCGTCTGCCAGTTGGTTTACCGTCGGCATCCATCGCCGATCACCGCCGAACGCCTCCAACGCGTCGGCACGCAAGGTGTCGAGCATGACGAAAACGATGTCAGGAGGGCGTTCCGAGCCGTCGGCCGCCGCGTCCCCGCGGTACAGGTCGTAGACCCACTCGGGCTGCCCGATCGGCGCGCCGCGCCCGTGAGCCTGCCAATCGGCCGTCTCGATCTCAGCCCCGGAGCGACCGAAGAGATGAAACGCCATCGTGCCGAACATCCGGTTGTGCCG